>RFHM01000406.1 GCA_003696865.1 Acidobacteriota bacterium
AGTTGATCACGCCGATCGCGTTGGAGCGGGGGGTGCGGTTTGCCATTCGCGAGGGCGGCCGCACCGTGGGCGCCGGCTCCGTCACCGAAATCGTGGAATGATCGACCGCCGCCAGTTTCGGCCGGCGGATGGAGAGCGTGGAGAGGAATGATCCTATGTTGAACGAGAAGATCAGAATTCGATTGAAGGCGTACGATCATCGCGTGCTCGATCAATCGACGTCGGAGATCGTGCATACGGCCAAGCGGACGGGCGCGCGCGTGGCCGGGCCCATTCCTCTGCCGACGGAGAAGAGCCGCTACACCGTGCTCCGCTCACCCCATGTGGACAAGAAATCGCGCGAGCAGTTCGAGATCCGGACCCATAAGCGACTCATCGATATCCTCGATCCCACGCCGAAGACGATCGATGAGCTCATGCGTCTGGATCTGCCTGGGGGAGTGGATGTGGAAATCAAAGCGTTCGGCAGGGAATCCGAATGATCGATGAGGAGAGCCGGTGAATCTGGAATCGGCCATCTCCCATTGGTAGGATAGAGCCATGGTCAATGGAATTATCGGCAAGAAGATCGGAATGACGCAGATCTATCAGGAAGATGGGACGGCCGTGCCGGTCACGGTGATCAAGGCCGGCCCGTGCGTCGTCGTGCAGCGCAAGACGGCGAGCAAAGATGGATACGACGCCGTGCAACTCGGGTTGGTGGAAGAGAAACCACCGAAGAAAGTGAATAAGCCGATGCGCGGGCACTTCGCCAAAGCGGGCGTTCCTCCGACGCGCATCCTGCGCGAGTTTCGCATCGAGGACGAGGCGGAGGCTCCCCATGTCGGCGATCACGTGCTCGTCGATCAGTTCGCGCCGGGCGATCTGGTTCACGTGGTGGGGACGACGAAAGGGCGTGGGTTTGCCGGATTCATCAAGCGCCATCGTTTCGCCGGTGGAGAGGCGACGCATGGTTCGATGTTTCATCGGAGACCGGGATCGATCGGCGCGTCCAGCTTCCCCTCGCGCGTATGGCCGGGGCAGCGCATGGCCGGACACATGGGGACGGCGCGTCAGACGATCAAGAATCTGCGGGTGATGCACGTCGATCCGGAGAAACATCTCCTGGTGGTGAAAGGGAGCGTCCCCGGACCCAATGGGGGATATGTGCTGATTAAGAAGGCGAGGAGATAGGGTCATGCCAACGGTGGAAGTGAGAAACCTGGAGAACGAGGTCGTCGGGGAACTCGAACTCTCTGATCGGGTGTTCGGCGCCCCGCTCAACCGGAGTCTGATCTACGAGGCCGTTCGGTGGTTCATGGCCAAGCAGCGCGCCGGCACGGCGTCCACCAAGACGCGCGGCGAGGTGTCCGGCTCGGGACGCAAGCTGTGGCGACAGAAAGGAACCGGGCGCGCGCGGGTGGGATCTATCCGAACCCCGCTCTGGAGGCATGGCGGAACGGTTCATGGGCCACGGCCGCGCGATTACTCCTATCACTTGCCCAAGAAAATGCGCCGGGGAGCCTTGCGATCGGTCCTCTCGGAGCGACTGCGGGAAGGGAACCTTCGGGTCATCGAGGCATTCGAGTTGCCAACACACAAGACGAAGGCGTTCGCTCACATCCTGGATCGGTTGGAACTCGATGGGAAAACGCTGATCATCGATTCCCATGAGAACTGGAATCTCGCTCTGGCCTCGCGGAATCTTCCCGGTGTGAAGGTGATCGAGAGTCGGGAACTCAATATTTACGACGCCTTGTATTATCAGAAATTGGTCTTCTCCAAAGCGGCGATCGAACAGGTCGAAAAACTCTTGGCAACATGAGAGCGAGGAGGACGTTATGGACAGCGTATGGGATGTCATTCAAGCGCCGGTGGTGACTGAGAAGGCTTTGGAGTTGAAGGATCGACCCGAGGATGAGGGGCCTCAGGTGTTGGTGTTCAGAGTGAACCCGAAGGCCAACAAGCATCAGATCAAGCAGGCGGTGGAGAAGATCTTCAACGTCAAAGTGGAGAAAGTGCGCGTCACCCGGCAGCGAGGCAAGCGCGTCTATCGGTGGGGGCGACTCGTCGGCGAGCGGAAGGAGTGGAAAAAAGCATACGTCACGCTCAAACCCGGGGAGCGCATCACCGAGTATGCGGAGGTGATTTGAGGGCGCGCGCCGGGGATGAGCTTCGGTCAGCGATGGTATTCGGGAGGACATCATGGCAATAAAATCAGTGGCACCGGTCAATCCGTCGCGGCGATTTCAGACATTCTTGGACAAATCGGAGATCACCGCCGATAAGCCCTATAAGCCGCTGGTGGTGAGCAAAAAGCGGATCAGCGGGCGGAACAATCATGGTCATATCACCGTTCGGCGCCGGGGCGGAGGACACAAACGGCGGTTGCGACTGATCGATTTCAAACGCGATAAGATCGGCATCCCGGCCAAAGTGGCGACCATCGAGTATGATCCCAATCGTTCGGCGTTCATCGCCCTGTTACATTATGCCGATGGCGAGAAGCGCTATATTCTCGCGCCTCATGGATTGAAGGTCGGGCAGACGGTCGTCTCCGGGCCGGAGGCGGATATTCTGGTAGGTAACGCCTTGCCGCTCAGTCATATTCCACTGGGGACGACCATTCACAACATCGAACTCCGACCGGGCAAGGGAGGACAGCTGGTGCGCAGTGCGGGAGCGGCGGCGCAGCTCATCGCCCGGGAGGGGGATTATGCTCAGGTGCGATTGCCCTCGGGCGAGATTCGAAAGATTCACGTCCGGTGCATGGCCACCATCGGCCAGGTGGGCAATCTCGATCATGAGAACGTTACGTTGGGGAAAGCGGGGCGGGCCCGATACTTGGGCATCCGACCGCACGTGCGCGGCGTGGCCATGAATCCCATCGATCACCCTCACGGCGGGGGCGAGGGGCGAACCAGTGGCGGACGTCATCCGGTGACGCCCTGGGGACAGCCCACGCGAGGCTTCAAGACGCGACGGAACAAGAAGACGGACCAATATATTATTAAACGGAGGAAGTGATCGCTGGAACTGTTCGGCCCGGCGGCGTGACGAGGCCGTCTCCGCCGCGGCGATCGGGCGGGCCGAGTAACGAGCTGGCATGACGAACTATGGCACGATCATTGAAAAAAGGACCGTTCGTTGATGATCATTTGTTGAAGAAGATCCTGGCCTTGAACGAGTCGGGGGAACGCAAGGTCATCAAGACCTGGTCGCGGCGTTCCACCATCATTCCGCAGATGGTGGGGCACACT
Organism: Acidobacteriota bacterium; assembly: GCA_003696865.1. GTDB lineage: Bacteria > Acidobacteriota > Blastocatellia > HR10 > J050 > J050. Next base: position 3,240 of record RFHM01000406.1, read on the forward strand.
ATCGCCGTGCACAACGGGAGGAAATTCATCCCGGTGTATATCACCGAGAACATGGTGGGACATAAGTTGGGCGAGTTTGCTCCCACGCGGACGTTCAAGGGACATCCGGAGAAGAGCGAGAAAGCGGCCAGACGGCGGTGATCAGCGACGAACGGGATTCTCTGACGGACGGGACGAGTTATGGAAGCACGGGCGATAGCGAAGCGCGTTCCCGGGTCGCCGCAGAAAGCGCGACTCGTGATCGATCTCATTCGGGGGAAGCGCGTCAATGAAGCGCGTTCCATCTTGTTGTTCACCAAGAAACGGGCCGCGCGCAAGATCCTGGAGGTGCTCAACTCGGCCATCGCCAATGCCGAGCAGAAGGCCGAGGAGCAGAACGTGTTGGTCGATATCGACGAGTTGTATGTGAAAGAGTGTCACGTCAACACCGGGCCGACCAAGTATCGGGCGGGCGCCCGGCGATATCGACCGGCCCCGCGCGGTCGCGTCTATGTGGAGCGACGGCGATGCAGTCACATTACCATTGTCGTGTCAACGGAAAAATCGTGACTCGTGGCTCGAGCGTCGTGATGGAGGACATCGCGGGCGACGAACCACGAATCGCGAACGACGCATGACGAGATTGGAGGATCTGTGGGACAGAAGACACATCCATACGGATTCAGGTTGGGATACATTCGGAACTGGCATTCCGTGTGGTTTGCCAAGAAGGATTACGGTGAACTTTTGCTCGAAGATCTGGAGCTGAAAGCCGATCTCAAGCGGCGGTTCACCGGAGCGGGCGTCTCGCATATCGATGTCGAGCGGGCGGCCAATAAGCTCAAGATCATCATCCATACGGCGCGTCCGGGCATTATCATTGGCCGGCGGGGCGCCGAGATCGACCGGTTGAGGAACGATATCCAAGCCCGCACCGGCCGAGAAGTGCTGATCAACATTCAAGAGGTCGATCGTCCCGAGTTGAATGCGCAACTCCAGGCTGAGAAGGTCGCTCAGCAACTGGAAAAGCGCGTGGCGTTTCGCCGGGCGATGCGCAAAGCCGTGGAAGACGCCATGCGGTTTGGCGCTAAAGGCATCAAGGTGAGAGTGTCGGGGCGGCTCAATGGCGCGGAAATCGCTCGCTCGGAATGGTATCTGCAAGGGCGCTTGCCCCTGCAAACGTTGCGCGCCGATATCGAGTATGGCTTCGCCCAGGCGTTCACCACCTACGGGACGCTGGGAGTCAAAGTGTGGATCTATCGAGGCGATATTCTGGATCCCGATTCGGTCATGGTGAAGCCGCGTTCGGGTCCGCGCCGGTGAGTCGGCCGTCGATGAGAAGCCCTGAGAAACCGTTCATGGAGAGAGAAAAGCCATGTTGATGCCCAAGAAAGTGAAACATCGAAAACAGCACCGGGGGCGCATGACGGGGAAAGCCCTCCGCGGCTCGACGCTGGCCTTTGGCGAGTATGGGCTCAAGGCCCTGGAGCCGGCCTGGATCACCGATCGGCAGATCGAGGCCGCCCGCGTGGCCATCACCCGGTTCGTTCGTCGGGGAGGCAAGATGTGGATTCGCATCTTCCCGGACAAACCCGTGACGCGGAAGCCCCAAGAGGTGCGCATGGGGAAGGGGAAAGGGTCGCCCGAGTTCTGGGTCGCCGTCGTCAAACCGGGCCGCATTCTCTACGAGTTGGAGGGCGTGCCCGAGGAGATGGCCCGCGAGGCCATGCGGCTGGCGGCGGCCAAGTTGCCCATCCGAACCAAGTTCGTCACTCGGCGGGACATGGTGGGAGGAGTGTGACGATGAAGCCGGAAGAATTGCGCGAGCTGAGCGATGACCAACTGAAGGAGAAGATCAACGATCTGAAGGAGACCATCTTTCGGCTCCGATTCAAATTGAGTCTGGGCGAGACGAGCGCGCTGAAGAACTATCGGGAGGCCAAAAAAGATTTGGCCCGCGTGAAGACCATTTTGCGCGAACGACAATTGAACATCAGGTGACCATGAGCATCATCGACGATCGGTCGCTGGCCGTCGCTCCTGGAGCTGAGAAGGGCCTCGGCCCGGTACTCGGGGGAGCGAGAACGGGATCGGTGGTCGATGGTCGAACATCGGTGGAAAAGGTCTTATGAGCGAAACACAAGGAGCGATACAATCCCGGGGAACTCGCCCGCGGGGGCGACGCCGCGAGATGGTCGGCGTGGTGACCAGCGCCAAGATGACCAAGACGGTCGTCGTCACCGTGGATCGTCTGGTTCGCCATCCCAAGTATCGGCGCGTCGTGCGACGGCGATCCAAGTTCATGGCTCATGACGAGTTGGGCTGTCGGGCGGGCGACAAGGTGCGCATCATGGAGACGCGACCGCTCTCGGCTCGCAAGCGATGGCGGGTGGTGGAGATCATCCAACCGGCCGCGCGACCCGTTGACGGGCGGCCGGTGGAAGCTGAGGTCGTCGAGCCTGAGCAGATATGATGACGTTGAGTGACGGAGGCTCGTTTCAGGGCCTTCGGGGGAGGACGTTATGATTCAGATGCGAACGATCCTCGATGTGGCAGATAATTCCGGGGCCAAGAAGATCGCCTGCATCTCTACCGTTGGCGGTGGCACCGGGCCGGTAGCCTCTCTGGGCGACGTGATCACGGCGTCGGTGAAGGAAGCCACGCCCGATGGAACGGTCAAGAAGGGCCAGGTCGTGCGCGCCGTCGTGGTGCGCACCCGAAAAGAAGTTCGCCGCAAGGATGGAAGCTATATTCGCTTCGACGATAATGCCGCCGTATTGATCAAACCGGACGGCGAACCGATGGGGACGCGCGTGTTCGGACCGGTGGCGCGGGAGTTGCGCGAGAAGAGGTTCATGAAGATTATTTCCCTGGCTCCGGAGGTGATTTGAGACATGGCGGGCATTCATGTGAAGAAGAACGATACGGTCATCGTGCTCACGGCCAGTCCCATGGAGCGCGATGCCTCGGGGCGATTGGTGCGCAAGCGCGGGCGCGTCATCGAAGTGCGCCCTCGGGAGGGCAAGGTGCTCATTGAGGGCTTCAAGGTGGTCAAGCGGCACCTGCGCCCGGATCCCCGTCGCGGCATCAGCGGAGGCATCATGGAGCGCGAATCTTACATCGATATTTCCAACGTCATGGTGGTCTGTCCCGCCTGTAATCGGCCCACGCGGATCAAGTGGGATGTGGCGGGCGGCCGCAAGACCCGCTTGTGCAGGAAATGCGGGGGCAACATCGATCAAGTGTGAAGGTGGAGTTATGGCGACGGCGAAACCGAAGTACGTGCCTCGGCTGAAGCAACGCTATCGAGAGGTGGTGGTGCCCGCTCTGATGAAGGAGTTCGGGATCACCAACCCCATGGCGGTGCCCAAGCTGGAGAAGATCGTGATCAATATGGGATTGGGTGAGGCGACGCAGAATCCCAAGGTGCTGGATGTGGCGGCAGAGGAGCTGGCGGCCATCACCGGTCAGCGGCCGGTCATCACCCGGGCGCGCAAGTCGATCGCCGCGTTCAAGTTGCGCAAGGGCATGCCCATCGGGGCCATGGTCACGCTGCGCGGCGATCGGATGTACGAGTTCTTGGATCGGTTGATCAACATCGCTCTGCCTCGGGTGCGCGACTTCCGCGGCGTGTCGCCCAAGTCCTTCGACGGCCGAGGGAATTACACGCTGGGGTTGAGGGATCAACTGGTGTTCCCCGAGATCGATTTCAACAAGGTGGATAAGATTCGAGGCATGAATATCTGTATCGTCACCACCGCCGAGACGGATGAGGAGGCCCGAGCCTTGCTGGCTCACCTGGGCATGCCGTTTCGGCAGGGGTAGGCGAGCGGTGAGGAAGAGGAATCTATGGCCAGAAAGAGCTTTTTCGCCAAGATGCAGAAGAAACCGAAGTTCAAGGTCCGATACCGAAACCGGTGCCGACGGTGTGGTCGCCCGCGAGGGTATTATCGGAAATTCATGTTATGCCGACTCTGTTTTCGAGAGCTCGCCCTGGCGGGGCACATCCCCGGTGTGACCAAAGCGAGCTGGTGAATCGTGGATGCGGAGTTGGTGAGTCGAACGGCGAACGAGGATGACTATGACGGACCCAATTGCTGATATGCTCACGCGGATACGCAATGCCTTGGCGGCCCGACATCAGCGGGTGGACATTCCCGCCTCCAAGATCAAGACGGAGATCGCCCGAGTTCTCAAGGAGGAAGGGTACATCAACACCTTCAAAGTGATCGGTGAAGGGCCTCGCAAGACATTGCGTATCTATTTGAAGTACGGCCCGGAGGGCGAGGATGTGATCACTCACTTGGAGCGCGTCTCCAAGCCGGGGCGCCGGGTATATGTGGGAGCCGAAGAGATCCCTTACGTCCTGCAGGGATTGGGGATCTGCATCTTGACGACGTCCCAGGGGATCATGACGGGACGCGAAGCGCGTCGCCGACATATCGGCGGAGAGGTGCTCTGTTACATTTACTGAGGGCGTGCGGAAGGCCGTCGCGCCTCCGCCCCCCGGGTCTGCGAGGTGAGGGAAGAGGATGTCACGAATTGGCAGGAAACCGATTCAGCTACCACCAGGCGTGGAGGTCACCATTGGTCCCGACCACTTGGAGGTGAAGGGGCCGAAGGGGACCCTCCGGACGCCGATTCCACCGGGCATTCGCTTTCGCGTCGAGGACGGATGGTTGAAGGCGGAACGGGAGAGCGATGATCTGGCCGCCTTCCATGGATTGGCCCGCGCGCTGGCCGCCAACGCCGTCCGGGGCGTCTCGGAAGGCTTTTCCCGGGAACTGGACATCGTCGGCGTCGGCTACCAGGCCACCGTGCAGGGGCGCGTCGTGGTGTTCCATCTCGGCTACTCGCACCCTATCGAGTTCCCCATCCCCGATGGGATCGAGATCAAAGTGGAGAGGAAGTCCAAGCCGATCCAGCAGTACCAGATGTCCGTCATCGTCTCGGGTATCGACAAGCAACTGGTTGGCCAGGTGGCGGCCAATATCCGGAGATTGCGGCAACCCGATCCCTACAAGGGAAAGGGGATCCGATACGCCGACGAGGTGCTACGGCTGAAACCGGGCAAGGCGGGAGCCAAGGTCGGATGATCGTCGCCGGGATGAAGGGAGCGTGAGGTATGGCCAGGAAATCACGACGAGAGATGCGCGATGCGGTGCATCGCCGCATTCGAAAGAAAATCAGGGGCACGGCCGAGCGGCCGCGACTCTGCGTCTATCGGAGCCTGAAGCACATCTACGCCCAGGTCATCGATGATGAGCGCGGGCACACGCTGGCTTCGGCCTCGACGTTGGATAAGAGCATCGGCGCCGGATATGGCGGCAACGTGGCCGCCGCCCGCGAGGTGGGCAAATTGATCGCCGCCCGTGCCTTGGACCAGGGCATCAAACGCGTCGTCTTCGACCGTGGCGGTTACCGCTATCATGGGCGCGTGAAAGCGTTGGCCGAAGCGGCCCGAGAATCGGGATTGGAGTTTTGACACCATGATCAACCAGCGGGAACGCATCTCACCGGAAGGATTGGATCTCAAGGAGTTCGTCGTCTCCATCAACCGGGTGACCAAAGTGGTCAAGGGAGGGAAGAATCTGTCGTTCAGCGCCCTGGTTGTGGTGGGCGATGGGCACGGGATCGTCGGATACGGTTTGGGGAAAGCCCGCGAGGTTCCCATGGCCATTCGCAAGGGGCTGGAGGCGGCCAAGAAAAGCCTCATTCGCGTGCCGCTCAAAGGGACGACGCTGCCCCATGCCATCATTGGCCACTTCGGAGCCGGGAAGGTCCTCCTCAAGCCAGCATCCGAAGGGACGGGCATCATCGCCGGTGGCGCGGTGCGCGCCGTGTTGCAGGCGGCCGGCGTCCAGAATGTGCTCACCAAGAGCATCGGATCGAATAATCCGCACAACATGGTCAAAGCCGTGTTTGATGGATTGATGAGAATGCGCAGCGCCGAGGAGGTGGCGCGACTGCGCGGCAAGCCGGTGGAGGATCTGCGAGGCTAGTGGTCTCGCCGAATCGTCGCCACACCTCGGGTGGCGCGTCAATTGAGGAGTCACTATGGTCAAGAAGCGTACAACGCGGCCTGCGGGGACCATCAAGCTTCAGTATTATCGCAGTACGATCAATCGGCCGGCGGCCCATAAACGCATTGTGCGAAGTCTGGGATTCACCAGGCTCAATCAGATCATCGAGCGACCGGATACGCCGGCCATTCGCGGTATGGTGGCCAAGGTGCCGCATCTGGTGAGGATCCTTCAGGAGAAGTGACCGTCGGATGGGATGAAGAGCGAAGCGGTGGCCCAAGGAGGTCGCGTTCGCTCGTGGTCCGGATGGGAGGACGTGCTATGGTGATTGGATTACATAATCTCAAACCGGCCGAAGGGGCGGTGAAGAAGAAGCGGCGTCTGGGCATTGGTCCCGGTTCGGGCCGGGGAAAGACGGCCGGCCGCGGACACAAGGGACAGAAGTCGCGGTCGGGCTATGCGATGAAAATCGGATTCGAGGGCGGCCAGATGCCCCTGCAGCGCCGCCTGCCGAAGCGGGGATTCACCAATCCGGGGAAGAAGCAGTGGGCGGAAGTCAATCTGGACGTGCTGGAACGGCGATTCCAGAAGGGCGAGACGGTGACGCCGGAGATCCTGTTAGAGCGTCGCATCATCCGGAAGATCGGCGATGGCGTGGTCATCCTGGGGCGCGGTGAGTTGACCAAGCCGTTGACGGTGACGGCGCATCGGTTCAGCGCCTCGGCCAAGGAGAAGATCGAAGCCGCCGGAGGCACTGTCCAGTGGGTGAATTCCTGAGGGCGCGTGCTGAGGGGAGCGGCGCCGTCGTGTCTGGACTTGGATTATGTTAGAGAAACTGACACAAACGCTTCGGAACCTGTTCATCATTCCCGACCTGCGCCAGCGAATCTTCTACACGCTGGGCTTGCTGGTCGTCTATCGGGTGGGGAGCGTCATTCAAACGCCGGGGATCAATGGGGCCGTGCTGGAGCGGTTATGGCAGGATGTGGCCTCCAGCCTGTTGGGCGTACTGAACCTGTTCACCGGGGGGAACCTGCGGGTCATCTCCATCTTCACCCTCGGGGTGATGCCCTATATCACGGCATCGATCATTCTTCAGTTGATGACCGTCGTCTCGGAGCGCATCAAGGCCTTACAGGAGGAAGGCGAACTCGGTCGACGCAAGATCACCCAGTACACGCGGTACCTGACGGTCCTCCTCTGCTTCATGCAGTCGATCGGCATCTCCTATTGGCTCACGCAGCAACAGGGATTGGTCGAGATCAGTCCGGGATTGTTCGTCCTGCTGGCCGCGATCACCTGGACGACGGGGTGCATTTTCATCATGTGGCTCGGCGAGCAGATCACCGAGCGCGGGGTGGGCAACGGCATCAGCCTGATCATCATGGCGGGCATTGTCATTGGCCTCCCTCGAGCCGTTCAACAGATCTGGGATCGCGTCAGCCGTGCCGAACCGGTCACCATTCTGGGCATCTTGCTCATGCTGGCGGCCTTCGTATTGATCGTCGCGGCCATCGTATTTGTCGAGCGCGGACAGCGAAAAATTCCCATCAGTTATGGTCGCCGACTGGCGGGGCAACGCCTGGGTGGACAGATGACGCATCTGCCATTGCGGGTGAATATGGGAGGCGTCATCCCGGTGATCTTCGCCGTCTCCGTGCTCTCATTCCCGCCCACGGTGGCGCAGTTTCTGCCCGCCGGATGGAAACTGACGGCGTGGCTGCAACAACACGTGCAGAACTTCAATCGCGGTGGACATCCGCTCTACGATTTGATCTTCGTGCTCAGCATCATCTTCTTCACGTTCTTCTACGTGTCCATCATCTTCAATACGGAGGAGGTGGCTGAGCGGCTGCGCAAGAACGGTGGATTCATCCCGGGGATCCGCCCCGGTCGGCGCACCGCCGAATATCTGAACGAGGTGTTGACGCGATTGACGACGGTGGGAGCAATCTACCTGGCCATCATCTGTCTGATTCCTCAAGTCATCCTGACGGGATTCAAGGTGCAGGAGATTCCCTGGATTGGTCCCCCGCTCTCGGATATCCTGGCCAATACGCCGGGGTTGAGCTGGATTCAGGATGGCCTGGGATTCTCGTTTTATTTCGGGGGCACCTCATTGCTCATCGTCGTCGGCGTGACCATGGATACCATGAGCCAGATCGAGTCGCATCTCATCATGCGGCATTATGATGGTGTGCTCGGGCCGCGCGGGAGGCGGTTGAGAGGGCGACGATACTGATGATGATTCAGGAGTGAGGGGATCGTGGCCAAAGTCATTGTGTTAATGGGAGCACCGGGAGCGGGCAAGGGAACGCAAGCCCAATTGCTCTCACGGCGGTTCGGCTGGCCGCAAATCTCGACCGGGGACATCTTGCGCGAGATGGCCGAACAAGATACGGCGTTGGGACGACACATCAAGAACGTGTTGGCCAGCGGACAATTGGTCAGCGATGAGATCCTGGCCGATATCATTCAGGAACGCACAGAGCGCGACGATTGTCGAGGCGGATACATCCTGGACGGATTCCCGCGCACCATCCGCCAGGCCCAGTTGCTCGATCGACTGGTCAGCGAGCGGGGGCACGAGCTGGTGGTGATCAATATCGCCGTGACGCGCCAGGCGCTGGTGGCTCGGCTGGCCGCCCGTCGTATTTGTCCGCGCTGTGGGGCGGTGTATAATATGAATTCGCGGCCGCCTCGCCAGGATGAGCTGTGTGACCGGTGCGGCTCGCCACTGCGCTTGCGCTCTGATGACCATCCCGACGCCATCCAGAGGCGCTTGGAGGTCTACCAGGAGCAGACGGCGCCGGTCATTGACTATTACCGTCGACAGAAGAAGGTCGCCGAGATCGATGGAGATCGATCGATGGACGAGGTCTTTCAGGATCTCGTGCGGGTGATCCGAGAGAGGAATGGGAGATGATTCGATTACGAACCAAAGCCGAAATCGAAAAGATTCGGCGCGCCGGGCGCGTTGTCGTTGACGTGCTTCAGGATTTACAGCGCATGATCGCTCCCGGGATCACTACGCGGGAGTTGGACCGGTACGCGGAGGCCAAGATCCGTTCTTACGGGGCCATTCCCACGTTCAAGGGATATCGGGGATTTCCCGCCTCCATCTGTACCTCGATCAACGAAGAGGTCGTTCATGGCATCCCTTCGGAGCGGAAGCTGCGGGAGGGAGATATCATCAGCATCGATTGCGGGGCGACGCTGGACGGGTACGTGGGCGATGCCGCCATCACCGTCATCGTCGGGGATGTCCCGGAAGAGATCAAGCGGCTGGTGGCCGACACTCAGGAGGCCCTCTACCGGGCCATCGAACGGGCTCGCGTGGGCAATCGCTTGTATGACATCTCCTATGCCGTTCAGGAGTACGCCGAAGCCCGCGGATACGGCGTCGTGCGCGATTACTGCGGGCACGGCGTGGGAACCGAGATGCACGAGGATCCTCAAGTCCCCAATTACGGGAAGCCGGGGACGGGACCCAAACTGCGCCCGGGATTGGTCCTGGCCATTGAGCCGATGTTGAACCTGGGCACTTACAAGGTCGAGGTCGCCCGTGACGGGTGGACGGTGGTGACCGCCGACCGCAAACCGGCTGCTCACTGCGAGCGCACCATCGCCGTGACCGAGGATGGCCCCGTCATCCTGACGGCGATGAATGGCGACGCCGAACGCTTTACAACATAAGCAATTGATGCTATATTCAGTTACTTGTACTCACAAAGAATCAACCGCTGAGTAGGGCGTCATGAAAGTCAGAGCATCGGTGAAGAAAATTTGCGATAAGTGCAAGATCATACACCGCCATGGGGTGGTGCGGGTCATCTGCGTCAATCCCAAACACAAGCAACGACAGGGATGAAGCGAAAGCGGTTCAGGTTAACATGTTTCACGTTGAAGGGGGGAGAACCGGACGTTCGACCTTCAGCGGTGAACTTTTGAGGGAATAGTATGGCACGAATAGCAGGCGTCGATATCCCTTCTCATAAGCGGGTGCTCATCGGGTTGACGTATATCTTCGGCATTGGTCGATCGCGATCGGCCGCCATTCTCCAGGAGGCGGGTGTGAATCCCGACAAAAAGGTGCGCGACCTGACCGATGAGGAGTTGACCCGGATTCGGCAGATCATCGATCGCCAGGGCAATATCGAGGGGGATTTGCGCAAGAAGATTCAGATGGACATTCGCCGATTGATCGAGATCGGTTGTTATCGGGGGTTGCGGCATCGACGGGGCTTGCCGGTCCATGGACAGCGGACCCACACCAACGCCCGGACGCGCAAAGGACCGCGGCGCGCGACCGTGCCGAAGAAGAAACGAGCGGGGAAAAAGTGAGGTGATCTATGGCGCGAGGACGACGACGAGGTGGGAAGAGACGAGAGAAAAAGAACGTACCGCAAGGCATCGTTCACATTAAGTCGACGTTCAACAATACCATTGTCACCGTGACCGATATGGAGGGTAACGTCTTGACCTGGGCCAGTGGGGGGACGCTGGGATTCAAAGGATCTCGAAAAGGAACGCCCTTCGCCGCTCAACAGGCGGCACTGCGAGCGGCTACCGTGGCTCGCGAGCAGTTCGGCATGCGGAGTTGCGAAGTGTGGGTGAAAGGACCGGGCTCGGGACGCGATTCGGCCATTCGCGCCGTCCATACGGCGGGATTGGATATCAAGGTGATTCGTGATGTCACGCCCATCCCGCATAACGGGTGCCGCCCGCCCAAACGGCGACGCGTTTAGGCATGGCCGGAGGCGGTCGCCGGTGCATGGCGTCATCGATGGCTCGTAACCACATCACATCGAGGGAAGTGAGGACGAAAAAGACCTATGGCCGTATATCGAGGACCAAAATGTCGATTATGTCGGCGGGAAGGCATGAAGCTGTTCCTCAAAGGGGAACGGTGCTATAAGCCCTCCTGCGCCATTGAGAAGCGGGGGACGTTTTCCCCCGGACACCATGGACGTATCGGGCGCCGGGCGCGGTTGAGCGACTACGGCATGCAGCTCCGGGAGAAGCAGAAGGTGCGGCGGATGTATGGCGTATTGGAACGGCAATTCCGTCGCTACTTCGAGCGCGCCGCGCGCCAGAAGGGCGTCACTGGTGAGAATCTCCTCATTCTGCTGGAGCGCCGATTGGATAATGTCGTCTATCGGTTGGGATTCGCTTTCTCGCGGGCTCAAGCCCGTCAACTGGTGCAACATGGACACATCCTGGTCAAGCGTGGGGGCGTCGAGCGGAAGGTCGATATCCCCTCGTTCCAAGTCCAAGTGGGTGACGAGATCAGCGTGGCTCCCAAGTGGCGAGATAATGTCTTCGTCAAAGAGGCGTTCCAAACGGCGAGCGGGCGCGGGCGCCCGTCCTGGTTGGAGATCATCGATGCCGAGAATCTGCGTGGGCGCGTGGTGGCCCTGCCCACCCGCGAAGCCTTGACGCAGGTGGAAATCAATGAACAGCTCATCGTCGAGCTCTATTCCAAGTAAAGGTGGGGGACGAATCAGCATGCAATACTGGGTCGGTTTTCAGAGACCAAAGCGTTTAGCCTGTGACCTGGAAACCCTGACCGAGCGGTACGGGAAGTTTTATGCGCAACCGTTCGAGCGGGGATTCGGGACCACGATTGGCAACAGTCTCCGACGCGCGTTGTTGTCGGGGATAGAAGGACCGGCGATCACCGCCGTGCGCATCGAAGGTGTACTCCATGAATTCTCGCCGATCCCAGGTGTCGTCGAAGATGCCGCCGATGTCATTCTCAATCTCAAGCGCATTCCGTTCCGCATGCACGGGCCGGGGCCGAAGACCATTCGCGTGGTGAAGAACGAACCCGGCGAATTATACTCCCGCGATATCGAAGTGGATAGTGAGGTCGAAGTGCTCGATCCCGATGTTTACATCGCGACGGTCGCCGAGGGAGGATCGCTCAATATCGAGATGCGACTCAAATGGGGACGAGGATATGTGCCTGCCGAACGGAACTTCGACGACGATCTCCCCGTCGGGTACATCCCCATCGATTCGGTCCATTCGCCAATACGAAAAGTCAATTGCACTGTTGAAGCCGCTCGCTTAGGACAGGCGACCGACTACGACAAGTTGACCATCGAAGTGTGGACGAACGGAGCCATCCACCCGGCCGACGCCATCGGCATGGCGGCCAAGATGGTGAAGGATCATATGTCCATCTTCATCAACTTCGAGGAGGAAGAGCCCGAGGAACCCCTCCCCGAACCGGTGGAGGAGAAACCGGTCATCCCGCCCGAGATTTTGAATCGACCCATTAGCGAGCTGGAACTCTCCGTACGGGCGTTCAATTGCCTCAAGAATGCCAAGATCGAGACCATCCGCGATCTGGTGCAGAAGACGGAAGAGGAAGTGCTCAAGATGAAGAACTTCGGCCGCAAGTCGTTGAATGAAGTCAAACAAGTGCTGGCCGAGATGGGGTTGCATCTGGGAATGAAGCTCGAGGAAGAAGCGGAGACCCCCTCGGAGCCGACGCCGACCGAAGAGCAGAACGCCGAGGAGCAAAAGGCCGAGGAGCAGAGCGCCGGAGAGGGATGAGGAGGGAACGACGATGAGACATCGTGTGGCACATCGAAAACTAGGGCGGACGACGGAACATCGCATGGCCATGCTCCGCAACCTGTGTACCTCGCTCATCGTCGAGGAGCGGGTGGTGACCACGGTGGCCAAGGCCAAAGAGCTGCGGTCGTTCGCCGAGCGAGCCATCACCTTGGCCAAGCGGGGCCTGACGGCTGACTCGCCGGAGAAGGCGCTCAGCTATCGGCGGCGCGCGGCCAGGTTCTTCATCGGCGGCCACGCCGAGATCCGATTACGCTATATCTCCGATAAGAAGCGACAGAAGCGCGTCATCGAGCGAACCGGAGGCGTCCGAGCGTTGAAAAAACTCTTTGACGAAATCGGTCCCCGGTATCTGGAACGCCCGGGTGGCTATACGCGGGTCATCAAGCTCGGCTGGCGCCGGGGCGATGGCGCCGATATGGCCGTCGTTGAGTTGGTCGAGCCGGAGTTGAAGAAGAAGGAGAAGTCTCAGGAATCATCAGGGGAAGCGTAATATCATCGGCGTGCCCGATCAGCCCCAACTCCATCTTCAGGTCATGGATTGGGGCCTTTTTGTTTGTGGTCTCGGCATCGGCCAACGACGTGGCCCGGCCTTCACCGGGAGCGCGCCCGTCCCGGGCCCCATCTCGCCGCGAGCGAGAGCCGAGCACGAGGGGCAACCATGCGATTCGACGAGCGTCAGAAAAAAATCCGCCAGTACATCAACGACCATAACCTGGATGGATTGTTGGTGACCCATCTGCCCAATATTCGATATCTCACCGGTTTCACCGGGAGTGCGGCCATGGTCCTGGTGACGGAATCGGAGACGTTCTTCATCACCGATGCCCGCTACGTCACTCAGGCCGAACGGGAGGTTCGGGGACGAGTGGTGAAGGTGGAGAACACCTATCCCGAGACGGTAGGGGAGACCGTCACTCAGGCCCGGCTTCGGCGGGTGGGTTTCGAGTCACCCCATATGACCCACAAGCAGTTGCGCGCTCTGTTCGATCGGACCCCGGAGCCCGTCCTGTTCGTTCCCACCGAAGGAGCCGTCGAGTCGTTGCGCATGGTGAAAGATCCCGAAGAGATCCAGGCCATCCGCCGCGCCGTAGAGATGACTTCCGAAGTGTTCGAGGAGTTCGTCCAGGAGATCAAGCCCGGCGTGCGCGAACGAGATCTGGCCGTCGAATTGGAGTATCGGTTGCGACGTCGGGGCGCCGATAAGCTCAGCTTCGATATCATCATCGCCTCCGGCGAGCGTTCGGCGCTTCCTCATGGCATCGCCTCGGACAAGCGCATCGATCGCGGCTTCGTCGTCTGCGATGTGGGCATCGTCCTGGACGGGTATTGCAGCGATATGAGCCGCACCGTTCATGTGGGAAATCCCGATAGCCGAGCACGGGAGATTTATGATATAGTACTGTCGGCGCAACTGAATTGTGAACAACATCTCTGTGGCGGGATGAAGAGTCAAGCAATTGATGCTCTGACGCGGGAGGTGATCGCCGAGCGAGGTTATGGCGAATATTATGCTCATGGCACCGGACACGGCATCGGCCTGGAGGTGCACGAGGCCCCTCGGGTCAGTAAGACGGCCGATGGCCAAGTGCCCGCGGGAGCCGTCATCACCGTGGAGCCGGGCATTTATCTCCCCGGTTGGGGCGGCGTGCGCATCGAGGACGTGGTCGTCGTCACCGAGACCGGCGGTGAGGTATTGACGCCCACGCCCAAGGACTTGATGATCTTGTAGGCGCGCCATCATGGACTTGAAAGAGATCAAACAACTCATTCGATTGGTCGATGAAAAGAAGTTCGCCGAATTCGAGCTGGAGCAGGGCGACTTCCGACTCCGCATCAAGCGCAACGAGATGCCCATCATTCAGCATGCTGGTGAGTCCTTGACGGTCGAGCCGGAGCCCATCTCGACGTCGGATAACGACGCTGAACACTCTTTGACGGCGGTCGCCTCGGCGGCGACGCCGGCGATGGACGAGGAGGCCGTGGAGACCGATCTCCATGTGGTGACGTCGCCCATTGTAGGAACGTTCTATCGCGCCCCCAGCCCGACGGCAGATCCCTTCGTCCGCGA
>RFHM01000407.1 GCA_003696865.1 Acidobacteriota bacterium
ATTGTAGGCCTCTTCGTACTGGCCCTGCTCCAGCAGTTCGCGGCCCTGCCGCACGAGCATGACCGAGGCCTGCGTCGCCGCCCGCCGATAGGCGATCTGATATTCCAGATTGTCGGGATCTTTTCCCAGGGCAGCCATGTACTCCTCGGCGGCCCGATCGAACTTGTTCTCCGCCTCGAACAGGCGACCTTGTTTGAAATGCTTCTTGCCCCCGCCCGCCCAGGCGGGCACGGGAGAGGCCAGCCCCCAGATGATCAATACGGCCAGTAACGCTCTTTTATTGCTCCTCATAGTCTCCCTCGCTCTCCAGGTCGCGGCCCGGCGCGTGCGCCGAGGCTCATGATGCGAACCTCGACGATCCCATCCCGAGCCACGAATAATGACTCCTCGGTCTCACAGAAAGTTCCCCAAAAGCTGGCCGGACAGAGGATCTCCCTTCCGAAAGGATCACCTCGTCCTACTCGACAAACGTCACCCGGTTGATCTCCCGTAGCGTGGTCACCCCTTCGATGACCTTCTTGACCGCCGATTGGCGGAGCGATCGCAGCCCTTCGGCTTCGGCGGCGCGGCGAATTTCGGAACTCGGCCGACGCTCGATGATCAACTCCCGAATCGTATCGCTCATGTCCAGCAATTCGTGAATCGCCGTCCGTCCGCGATATCCCGTCCAGTTACACGCCTCGCATCCGCCAGTCTCGTAGTACTGGTATCCTCGATACTCATCGGGATTCAGCCCCGACTCGATCAGTTCCTCGTCAGAAGGCTCGTAGGGCACCTTGCAATGCGTACACAGGACGCGGACCAAGCGTTGGGCCAGCACGCAGTTGAGCGCACCGACGAAATTATAGGGCTCCACACCCATATTCAAGAATCGCCCGATCACATCGACGACGTTATTGGCGTGTACAGTGGTGAAGACCAGATGACCGGTCAGCGCCGATTGAATGGCGATCTGGGCCGTCTCCGGATCGCGAATCTCACCGACCATGATCTTGTCCGGGTCGTGCCGCAGAATGGAACGCAATCCGCGGGCGAAGGTGAGCCCTTTCTTCTCATTGACCTGAATCTGGGTGACTCCTTGAAGCTGGTACTCGACCGGATCTTCCAGCGTGATGATCTTGTCCTCTTCGTTGCGGATCTCGTTGAGCGAGGCGTACAGCGTCGTCGTTTTTCCCGAGCCGGTCGGCCCCGTGACCAGGATCATGCCATACGGTTCTTTGATGAACCGGCGGAATTTGGCCAGATCTTCTCCATCAAACCCGAGCACGTCCAATCGCAGATCGCGAAACTGCTCGTTGATTTGCTCCTTGTCCAGGATGCGAATGACAGCATCTTCGCCGTGGATGGTGGGCATGATGGAGACGCGGAAATCCACGGTGCGGCCTCGGACCCGGACGCGAAACCGCCCATCCTGAGGTATGCGGCGCTCGGCAATATCCAATTCGGACATGACCTTGATGCGGGAGATGATGGTCTGATGGTGCTGAATATCGATGGGAGGACCCGCCGGATAGAGCGCCCCATCGATGCGATACTTGATGAACACCTCCGAAGCTCGCGTCTCGACGTGGATGTCGCTGGCTCGGCGCTCCAGAGCCGTCAGGATCACCGAATCGACCAGCTTGACGATGGGACTCATCTCCTTGTCTCCGGTCAAGCGATCCAGATCGAGATCTTCCTCGCCATGTTCGGTCTCCCGCACCAGCGAGACGCGCAGATGCTGGGTCGTCTCATCGAGCACACGCTGCGAGGCGTCTCCTCGGGTCAAGACGGCATCGATGGCCGAGGGGACCGCTACGGTCACTTTCAACCGAGAGTGCAACCGGGTGGCTAATTCATCGATTTTATCCAACTCGCTGGGATCGGCGACGGCCACCACCATCTGTTGGCCTTCGCGTCGGAGCGGCACGAAACGGTACTGCACCATGAGTTCGACCGGGAGAATGTGGAGCAACTCCTGATCCAGCTTCACCTGCGTCAAGTCGACGAAAGGCAACCGGTATCGTGCGGCCAACGCCCGCGCGCGCGCCTCTTCTTCTTCCGGCGTCTCATCGCGCGGTGGCGGCTCGGTCACCGGCCCTTGGGAACTCCTCAGCGATTCGAAATTCAAATTCTCGTTCATACGCCTCCTAGCGTCGACACAAAGCTGAACAATGGAAGATACATGGACAGGAGGACGAAGACGACGAGCACGGCCATCACCACCAGGACGACGGGCTGGATCAGCGAGGTCAGTTGATTGAGCTTGATCTCCAGCTCGGCATCGTAGAAGCTGGCCAGTTCGTCCAGCATCTCTTTCAAACTCCCCGATCGCTCCCCCACGCGAATCATATCCACGGCCAATGGTGGAATCCAGCCGGCGTGCTCCAGGCTCTCGGCGAATGATTCGCCCTCCTGAATGCGCGGGAGCACCTTGGCGGCAGCGCGTCTGAGGACGCGGTTGGTGATCGTCTCGGTGGCCACCCGATAGGCTTCGACCAGCGTCACCCCCCCGCGCAACAATGTGGACAGACTCCGAGCCAGTTGCGCCGTCGTCAGATCGCGAAGGATCGCTCCGATGAGCGGGAGTTTGAGGATCATCCCATCGATGACGGCGCGGCCGCGCTCGGTCTGTCTCCAGAAGAATAGACCGGCCAAGCCGCCGAACACGGTGGGAAGGAGCCAGAACAGATTCCGCTGTACGCCCGTGCCAATCTGGAGCACGACCTGGGTGATGACCGGCAATTGACTGCCAAAATCCTGATAGATCAGGGCAAACCGCGGGATGACGAATCCCGTCATCACGCCGACTAATCCCGTCAGAGCGAAGAGAAGGATGGTCGGATAGGTCATCGCCTGGCGAACCTTCCGCTTCAGGGCGAGCATTTGCTTCGTGTAGGCGATATACCGATTCAGGACGCCGTCCAGATCCCCAGACTTCTCTCCGGCCAGGAGCGAAGCCGTGTACAACTTGGGGAAAATCTCTCCCTGGGCGGCGAATGCTTCGGACATCGGCGTTCCCTCGCGAATGCGCGCTTCGATCTGACCGAGCACGTCGCGGAGTTCCTGATTGCTCTGACGCTGGTGAAGGAGCGTGATGGCTTGAAGGACGGGTAACCCCGCCTGAATGAGGGCGGCCAACTGCTGATTGAAATGCAGAAACGGCTCCAGTTTGAGGCGTCGGCCGGTCCGCGGCAAGAGCCGCAGGCCCTGACGCTCGCGCTTGAGCGAGAAGACATGATACCCCTCGCGCTCCAGGCGCAGGCGCAGTTCCTCTTCCGATGCCGCTTCCATGGTGCGCGTCAGGATGTCTCCCCTCGGCGTTCCCAATCGACAGACGTAGGTCGCCATCAACTCGCTCCTTTCGGTTGTGGTTCGTCAGCCATAGTCTCGTCGTCTCGTCCGCTCGGGATCGATCACCTTCTATGGTCGCCGGGGCGAGGGAGGGGTTCTCCGCTGGGGAAGAATTCTCCGTCCTCTCCTCCCCGGCAGAACTCGCACCGGCGCCAGACGACCCCGTCGGGCAAATGGCGTCGCTTGCCAGATGAGCGGGTCGCTGGGGAAGATGATCTCACGGGCCAGCATCTGGAGGCGCTTCTCCTCCTCGGCGACGATGGGCAGTTGCGGGATGTAGGCGAACACCCACTGGTTGTAGCGCTCCAACCCATAGTAGTCACGAATCGGTCGCTCCTGGCTGCGACTCACCACGCCGAAGAGAAACCGCGGTTTCGATTCCTCTCCCGATTCACCTTGGTCGCCCCCTCGCCTCTGGCCAGTCGACCGCTGTTCAGAAGCCGAAGGCCCAGCGCCCGACGGCCGGCGCTCCTGTTCGTCGCCCAGAGCCACGCTGGCGCCCAAATAGGTAAGGCGCACCTGCGGCGGAATAGTCCGCCCAATGTAATCGTAATACGCCTCCAGAAATTCTCGGAGCGCCGGATCTCCATACCCGACCGGGCGCCACTCTCCTTCCTTGGTCATCGGATCCCTCAGCGCCGAAGGTCGCAACAATCGCACGCGCCGGGTCGATCCCGGGAGCGTGATGCCCTCGGCCAATTGCTCGAGCGATTGGGGCCACATCCCTCCCCCTACCAGCGGCGGGCGTCGGCCGACCCGACGCCTGAACCGGCCCATGAGAAGCTGATAGCGGGCAATGGCTTCCACAATTTGCCGACCGCGAAACAACATCTCGGCTTCCCGCTCTCGTTTGACCTCGTGGGCAACGGTAGAAAGAATTCCGGTGAGCAAGATCAACATGACCGTCAACGCGCCCACGGTGGCAATGAGGATGACGCCTGCCTGCTTTCGCTTCCCATCCCACCGCTCACATTTGCTCTTCGGCCGAGGCGCATCGCCCGCTCGCTCACCAGGGCGACCGGCCCGCGTCGCGCGACTCATAACCAGGGACCAAATGTGTTTTGCTCTCGGCGGTTTCATTGATTTCGGCGCCGGGTGGGACGAATGAATCGCCGCTGGAACCGACGACTTCCCGA
>RFHM01000408.1 GCA_003696865.1 Acidobacteriota bacterium
CGACCCCTCTAACCCCATGATCTCCGAATTCTTCACCACCCGCTTCGGTATGCACGCTCCCGTCGCTACGATCCGCGCCCCAATCCTCGCATACGAATATGGCATCTATGCCTCCCGCATAGTAATTTTCAGGTCTCTACTCAGAGATATCAGAAATACCGAGTGATCACCACATCGATGACGAGACCTACTACACTCATACATAAGCTTGACTTAATTTACCTCAACCCGCGATGTCAATCCCTGAGGGTAACGACCCGTACCTGTCTACCTCCATGTTAAACAGAATTGTTAGTGTACATATTATAGAGAAGGCTGTCAAGAAGAAATCTAGCCGGGTGCGCGTTCTCATCCTTCAAGGTAACTCCTTCATTCTCAACACGAGATCTCCAACGAAGATCCTTCCCAGGCAGCCCTCAGCGATGCCCGCCTCACCCTCGACCCGCGCTCGCCCTCACCACTCATTCATCCCCATCGCCATCCACAGGGACGAAGCGCGAGCCGATCAGCCTCAGCCCCCACGATGAGCCATGGATCCTGGAGGAAGGGTCATCGCGCGGCGAAATGTGACCTCCTTTCTGTCTGCCGTGACAATGCGCCTCACCTCATACTCGGAAAACTCATCGGTAGAGATCTGGAGCCGGTATGTCCCCTCTCGATTCGGTGGCAATGGAGCCGGCTCGATGGCTACCAGCCGCGTCTCTGACAATCCGACGTTGCGGCGAGTGAGGGCGAATTCCACAAACAGGCCGTCAAAAATATGGCTGGAGATGTTGCGCACGCGCCCCTTGATGACCACTCGATGATCGCGTTGATTCACTTCCTCGACGAGTTCCAGTTGAGGCAAAGGTTCTAATTCGGCCGAAACGGTCGGAGATCGCTCCAGCCATCGCCCTATTCCACGTCCGCCACCGGCGATGATGGAGTTGACCATCCGATGGACGGGAGGAACCAACGCATAGATGGCCAATACGAGTACCACTGAACCGGCAATCGCCCATTGACGAGCGCGCTGACGTTGCTCCTGTTCGACTTCGTATTCGAACGTTCGCAACACAGGCGACGCCGATGTTGGACCAGAAGGAGCGGACGCATCCGGAGGTGCTGGCTGACTCCACCCCGGTTCCACAGACCGAGTGCGTGGCAGCTCCGGCTCAACGGAACTCGCCGTCCCGGCGTCGGTCACCGACTGGGTCGGCTGAGGGATGGAGGGGGATTCGCCTTGGATGGGAATCGGAGAAGGCACCGGCTCGGAACCTTCTGGCTGGGGCCGAGCATCGGGAGGTCTGGCGGGCGCGAGCTCTTGCTCGGTGAATGCCAACTCGGGAGTGGACAGACGCGCCGGAGACGATCGATCGGCGCTCGGTTCGGCGAACTCGACGGCCGGTTTCGTCTCTCCGACACGCTCTTCATGCTCCACCCCGATGAGCGAATACTGATCGGGCGGCTCTTCCGCCTCGTAAATCGTTTTGCGAACGCTTCGAAACAGCCAGATGACCAAAGCGACGATGACGGCGATGAGAATGAGGATCGCAATGATGAATTCCCAAGGGAGTCCACCACCCGAGATAGAGATTTCCGTCTTCTGAATCATGCCCAACATACATCCATATGGTAGCAAATCAATTCCGATTCGTCATGATGAGACCGACGAGTTGAGAAACTCCTCCTCTGGACGTGGTGGTGCTCAGAGGTTCCCATGAACCGATCGTCCTCTTGATTCGGTCACCGGGGTATGGAGTCTGATACTCTTGCCGAGATCTTTTGACGACGAAACTCCTGGACATCTACCAGGGTGACGAGGCCTCGTTGCTTGAGTTGCTCGAGCATATGCATGAAAATGCGCGTCGCCGCCAGGGCATCGCTGCGGGCGCGATGACGTTCCTCCATCTCAATGCCCAAGTAATGGGCCACCGTGTGGAGTTTATGGTTGGGCAACTCGGGGAACAACTGACGACTGAGCTGTAACGTGCAGAGTCGGAGATTGAACAACCGTTTATCATAGATGCGGTTGATCTCCGAATTGATGAATCCAATGTCGAACCGCACGTTGTGAGCGACGATGGTCGCCGCATCGATGAATTCGATCAACTGATCGGCAATCTCACCGAACACGGGCGAGCGAGCCACCATCTGGTTGGAAATCCCCGTGAACCGAGTGATCCATTGGGGGATTTCGCGCTGGGGATTGATCAGGGCGCTGAATTCATCGGCGATGACCCATCTCAGGTGGTGGCCGGAAAGTCGCCTATCGGGAACCACTTTGAAGGCGGCAATTTCAATGATGCGATCCCATCGGGGATTGAGCCCCGTGGTTTCGAGATCGACGACGACGAACTCGCTCTGATCCAACCGACGATACTCGCGCCGATCGGGCAACAGCTCGATGAAGCCATCATCCTTCACGACGAATCGGGGATCACCTTTGACCAGGCGTCTCACTACTCCTTGGAAGAAGGCATTTCCCGGATTGCGAAGATGAAAGATCTCCTGCCCCACCCGAGCAATGGGCATCCGGCGATCATTCACTTCTAGCAAACCAACGAGTTCATCCAACAGGGCTACATCATTCAACAGGTTCGCCGCCATGATGGCCTCCAGTGTAACATATCCACCTCGCCGAGCAAAGCCACCCGGGAGGCATCCCGGTGACCCGACCATGATCCCGAAACGGAAACCATCACCGCGCATGAGCCGACGCCGCCTCACTGGTGGTGCCTCGCTGCATGCGACCTCCCGGGGAAACGAGGAAGGAACGTCGATCGGATGCCCCTCTCCAGATCCTGACGCGCCTCCAACCTCACCTCCTCCCGGTCATGGCTCGATAGCGAGCGCCAATCTGTTTCCAATCCTCGTACATTAAGCGCTTCTTGTGCTTGATCTCCCAGGCCTGCCCGTAGAGCGCGCTGGCCGGATTAAACGTCAGGAATACGGGTACCCGCTGGCCGCGGACCAGCGTCTCATACCATCCCCGGCGCTGCTCCAGCTTTCCCCGAAGCCCGAGAAAATAGATCATGGGCAATCGGCCGAGCGCCACGATCAATCGAGGTTGAATAATGGCCATGTGACGGTGAAGGCGATCCTGACACGCTTTGATCTCCGTGGCGCGAGGCGAACGATCCCGAGGTGGGCGACAAAGGACCATGTTCATGATATAGACGTCCGACTTGGGGATGCCCACTCCAGGAGCGGCCAGAATGCGGTCCAGCAGATCGCCCGAGGGGCCGGAGAATGGTCGTCCGGTCAGATCATCATGTCGCCCCGGTCGCTCGGCCAGCAACAATACGGGCGCCCAGGGAGCCCCGAGCCCGAAGACGATCTGAGTCCGCGACCGCCAGAGTTCGCACCGTTGACAATGGCGATAATCGGCTTCCAGTCGCGACAGCTCCTCCACCCGATGGCGCCGACAGGCGTCCGTATTCATCAAGACCATTGTAAACCACATTGGTGATGCTTGCCCATAGCGACGATGTTGATTTCTCGCCGGAAACATCCTCGTCGAAGATTGAAACTGATGTTACAACGGTGAAACATCCATGCAACGGCCATAGTCTTGTCGTTCACGGCCATTCTCTCTCGTTTCAAGGAGATATGAGGCCGACCGAGGGAACGAAGCATCGACTGCCGCGCGGTATGCTGTTTGCATGAAGATTCATGCAGGCGGGGAAGCGTTGGCTTCTCGGCCCCCGACGATAAGCATGAACGTCGGGAATGATCATGGAAGGAGATGGAACGATGAATGCCATATTGGCTTTCTGGCAAGCGAGCGAGGCAGGATCGGCACTCCCTTGGAATTATGTCGTCCTGGGCGTGCTCATTGTGCTGGCGGTCGTCTTGGGCATCTCTGTGATGAGGAAGAAAAGCGCTCACTGAGCCCGAAAGAGGCGCCGCCGCCTCGCTCTTCATGCACATCATGATGATCGGATTCGTTGAATCCGCGTCATCGTGATACATTCTCACCGAGCCGTACCATTTGAGGGAAGGAGATTTTTGGTCCTGCCCAGAGGGGTAGCTCACCGCTACCCCTTTTTTTTCAGGAGAATGCCTTCACTCCGACGGTCCTGAACCGGTTTCCCCTCGGCTGGTCCTTGCTTTCTCTTTCCGGGAGGGCTACGCTTCCAGAGTCCATGGACACTCTGGGGTGAGCATGGCGATGACGTCCACATCCGGCGATGAGATCCATCCTCGATCGTCGTTAGGACGCACCGAGATCCTCGTCCTCCTCGCGCTGGGCCTGGTCGTCTTCCTCATCAAGTTGCCCTATCTCCCCGCCTGGCTCATTGCCTCGGTGACGTTCCTGCTGATGGCCGTTGGATGGGGGTATGTGCGCGCTCGGTATGGCTTCAGCCTCTCGCCGGTGATCCTGGTCCTTCTGGCCGGCGCGGTGGCCGTCGATGGCCTGGGAAATGCTTTTCATCTCTACGGCCGGACCTTTGGTCCTCTGATGTATGATGCCTTCGCTCACCTCGTCGCCTCGGCGCTCACCGTCCCGGCCATCATCTGGATGCTCGACGAACTGCTCCGCCGCCGTGGTCAACGACTTTCTCTTGGATGGATCACGGTATTTGGCATCACCGGTAGTTTCAGCGTGGACGCCTTCTATGAAGTCCTCGAATTGTGGGACGAGCTCTATTTTGGCGGTCAGCGTATTTGGGGCCCTTATGATGCGCCCCGCGATTTGCAGTGGGATCTCATCGGCATCTTCATCGGGGCCTCGGTCACGTATGCGGTCAACAGGCATCGGCGGTCCTCCGATCCTGCCCATCGTCCGGATGGGTGAATTCTTCCGGCAAATGCGCTATACTTTGGATGTATGCCGTGCTGGCGGCGAGCGTTCATCGTCGTTCTGATATCGTTGGTATCGCCCGCGCTCTCTGTGGCGGCGAGCCCTCAGCGACATACATCCGCTCGGCCCTTGCCCAAGAAAAAGAATCCTCTATTCATTGGCCGGCGCGATATTAATCGTCATCAACTCAATTTTTATTCTCTGGAGCGAGAGCAAGCCCTGGGCGAGCAACTCGCCGCCCAAGTCGATCTCCAGGTTCCCTTGGTCCGGGATCCTATCGTCACCGAATATATCAATCGGATCGGCCAGAATCTCGCTCTCCATTCGGACATTCGGGTCCCTTTGACCATCAAGGTCATCGCCTCGGATGAGGTGAACGCGTTCGCCCTGCCTGGAGGCTTTCTCTACGTCAATCTCGGCGTCCTCAAGGCGGCCGATACGGAGGCCGAGTTGGCCGGAGTCATGGCGCATGAGATCGCCCATGTGGCCGCCCGCCACGCGCTGGAAAATTTGTCCAAGAACGAACTCCTCTCCTTGGGGACGATCCCGCTCATCTTCCTGGGAGGACCAATGGGCGAGTGGATCCGAACCGGCGCCGGGTATGGACTGACGGCTCTCTTCTTCAAATTCAGTCGAAGCGCCGAAAGAGAGGCCGATGAACTCGCCGCTCAATATCTCTGGGCCACTGGATATGATCCCTGGAGTTTGGTCCGTTTCTTTCAGAAACTGATGCGCCGAGAACGCCCGATCCGCATCTCCCCTCTTTTCCGCACCCACCCGACGACGCCCAATCGCATCCGCAATCTGAGACAACTCATCGCCCGCTTTCCTCCTCGCCAGAGCTACGTGACGAACACATCGGAATTCGCCGCCGTGAAGGATTACGTGAACGGAACGGGAAGGATAATCTCTGGCTCTCAACCCACTCGCTCTCCTGGACGCCGACAACCTCCGGTGCTCCATCGGCGGACTTCAGATGGCGCGCCCAGGGATGAGACGAGTGGTCGTCGCTCCTCTCTTCCCCCGGTCGAGCATCGGCACCCGCCCATTCTGCATCGACGCACGTCCGATGCGTCATCACCGCCAGCGGAGAGTCGCGAGACGGAATCGACCGTTCGGCCTCCCTCTCGACAACCGGGTTCGCGGCAACCGCCCAAACTCATTCGCCGAACCTCACCCGATGAGCCATCGGAAGAACAACGGTCGGAATCCCCACCCTGGTACGGACGCCGACGAGATGACTCGTCGGTTCGCCTCGGCCGCCCAATGCCGCCTTTGTCACATGGACGCCCGCTCAGGCGGGAGCCTCCGAAACTCCGACGGCGCTTCTGAACGCCGGGTCTGGCCGCCGCCGCTCAACCGGGTGGAGAGCGGAGTTGACGGCTTTGGCTCTCTCCAGAGAGATGGGGAGAGGACCTAACACCAAGCCCGAAAAGATTCAACCGGGCATCAAAAAATTAGGCATCGGCATCAATTTGAGTTACAATTGACCTTTTGTAATCACCATCATAGAGTGGAGAGAGCGAACTTGAGACGATATGGCTATGGGCACGCAGAGGAGGTGAGGCAGGTTATGAGAAGTAAGCTGAGCAGTTGGGTTGTGGGGTTCATCTTGGCGCTCGTCATGCCGGTGTGGGGCTCACAACCAACGGGACAGTTGAAGGGCACGGTCGCCTTCCAGCGAGAAGGAGAAACCGTCTATCTCGCCGGAGCGAACGTGGTCATTCGCAGTCCCATTCTCCCCAATGGGATGCTGACGACGCTGACCGATAAGGACGGGCGATTCGTCTTCGCCGATCTCACCGCCGGCACGTACACGATATCGGTCGAATTGGAAGGATTCAAGCCGCTCACCAGAACCATCACCATCAAACCCGATACGGTCACCGAAATCGCCCTCCGCCTGGAGATTGAAGAACTCACCGAGAACATCACCGTCATCGCTCAACCGGAGGGCATTGAGACGATCGAATCGACGCAACGCGCCGAGGTGGGACAACGGGAGATCACGTATGCGCCGCTGGTCAATGAGAAATTCCAGGACACGCTCCCCCTCATTCCCGGCGTCGTTCGCGGACCGGATGGCCTCATCAATATCAAAGGAGCGCGATCGCACCTGTCCGGGTTGTTGGTCAACGGCACCAACGCCACCGATCCGGTGACCGGAGCCTCCGGCATCAGCCTGCCCATCGATGCCGTGCAGTCGGTGGAGGTGCTCAGCAGCCCGTATTTAGCCGAATACGGAAAATTCGCCGGCGGCGTGACCACGGTGGAGACGAAAGCGGGGGGCGACAAGTGGCGCGTCTCCTTCAATAACTTCGTTCCTCGACCGAGACGGCGAAAGGATCCGTTCACCGGCCGGAAGGCGCTGGTGGGCATCGAAGCCTGGACGCCTCGGCTTCGATTCAGCGGTCCTCTGGTCAAAGATCGGCTCGTCTGGGCCCAGACATTCCAATATCGCTTCATCCGCACCAAAATCGACGTCCTCCCCGATCCTCAGGAGCCGCCGGCGTTCACCAATGAGCGCGGAGAGGTGGAGCGCGACACCGAGTTGGAGAGTTTCGATTCCTTCACCGAGTTCACCTATCACATCAACAGCAAGAACGATTTGACCGTCACCCTGTCGATTTATCCGCAGAACAATCGATTCGTCAATCTGAACGCCTTCAATCCTCCCCTGGTGACCCCCAATTACCGTCAACGGGGTTTTCAACTGGCGTTCAATGAACGCGCCTTCCTCACCTCCAATCTCGTCCTCGATTCGCTCATCAGCATCCGGCAGTTCGACGTGGACGTCTTCCCCAACGGACCTCATCCGATGGTCCTCACCCCGGACATCAACACGGGAAATTTCTTCAATCGCCAGGATCGAAACACGGACCGCATCGAGGTCGTAGAGACGCTCAGCTATCAACCTTCGTTGGCCCACCTCTTCAAATTCGGCGCTGATATCGCGCACACCTCATTCGACGGCTTGCATCAGAGTTTCCCCGTGCGCATCCAGCGGGCCGATGGGACGCTGAGTCAACTCATCACCTTCGACGGCGATCCCTTCGTCGAGCGCGACAATACGGAAGTCACTCTGTTTGCTCAGGACAAGTGGCTGGTCAATGAGAAGCTCACGTTCGACCTGGGTTTGCGCTATGATCGCGAAGGAGTGGCCGACGAGAATCTCTTCGCTCCCCGATTCGGTTTTGTGATCGTGCCCTGGGCCGATAACCGCACGGCCATCCGTGGAGGCATCGGCCTGTTCTGGGGGAAGATGCAATTGAACGTGGGCGTGTTCGATCAACTCCAGCAACGCCTGGTCACCCTCTATGGCCCCGATGGGCTCACCCCAGTGGGACCGACGCGCCGGTTCATCAACGTCATCGATGGCGGGAAACCACGAACGCCCTATAACCTGGCCTGGAATGTGGAAGTGGATCGGGAATTGACGCGCCACCTCACGCTACGCATCGGCTACTTGCAACGAGACGGGCGCCGGGAATTCATCATCAACCCGCTCGAAGATCCTCTCGATCCTACACGAGGATTCCTGGAACTGAGCAATGGTGGGCGCTCTCGCTACCGCGAGTTTCAAATCACCGGACGCTATCAGTTCGGCGAAGGGAGCACTCTGTTCATCTCCTACGTCCGCTCATCGGCCACCGGCGATCTGAACAACTTCAACCAGTTCTTCGGGAATTTCGAGAATCCCGTCATTCGTCCCAACGAGGTGTCGCGGCTCAACTTCGATGCGCCCAATCGACTGCTCTTCTGGGGGAATATCCAGTTACCTTGGGAACTCACCATCTTTCCCGTGCTCGATGTTCATGACGGATTCCCCTATTCCCTCATCGATGAGGACCGCAACTTCATCGGGCGTCGCAATCGCGCCGGACGATTCCCGCTGTTCGCTTCGCTCGACCTGCAGGTGACCAAAGGGTTCTCGCTCCGCGTCTATGGTCGCCGATATCACATTCGCGTGGGCGTCAAATTGTTCAATGTCACCAACCGGTTCAATCCCCGCGACGTGCAGAATAACCTGGACAGCGCGGCCTTTGGTCGTTTCTTCAATAGCGTGGGAACACTCGTTCGCGGCACGTTCCAGATCGATTTCTGAGAGGCGGAACGACCGCTGCGTTTGAGGGTTCGAGATCCGACGTCGAGCGCAAATCTTACCCAGGTACCCCGAGGGGCGACGTCTCAAAAGACTTATCGCCTTCACCCCGCTCGTTCGCCTCTTGGAGCCTCATAAGCGCGCCGGTTGTGAAGACGCGCGTTGCCGATTGTGCTATCATTGAGGCTCTCAAACGCTTGACATCGCGATCATTCCATGTGGGCCATCACATCTCGGCGACTCCACATCGTTCAGGGGAACGCGCTGGGCCTCGCGCTCTTATTGGGCGTCCTGATCGCTCCCTATTTTGTGAATCTCTCCGGCCCTTCCCTCTGGGATTCCACCGAAGCCTTCTATGCCGAGACGCCGCGCGAGATGCTGGAACTGAAAAGTTTCGTCATTCCCTATTTCAACTATGAACCGAGGCTGAACAAGCCTCCACTGGCGTACTGGCTCGTCCTGCCGTTCTACCGGACATTCGGCGTGAGTCAGGTCGCCGAGCGCATCGTCGCGGCGCTGGGAGCGGGTGCCCTCATCCTGCTCACCTTCGGGCTGGGCGCGGCGATGTTCAATCAGTGGGTGGGTCTCCTCGGCGCGGCCATCGTGGCCACGACCCCACGGCTCATCCTTCTGGCTCAGAAATCGATCATCGACATCACCTTCACCGCGCTCATCGCGGCCGCTCTGGCACTCTTCTGGCTGGCGATGAGGGAGCGGGAGTCGTCGAGTCCGCGGATGACGCGCCGCGCGCCCACCCGGACGCCCGGCCGGTGGGCGGTCATCGCGTTCTATGCGACCATCGGATTGGGCGTTCTGACCAAAGGTCCACTGGCCATCGTGCTCGTTGGCGGTACGATCTTTTTTCATCTCCTCATCATGCGACGGTGGGATCTCCTCCGCCTCATGAATATCCCGGTGGGACTGCTCGTGCTCGCTGGAGTCGTCCTTCCCTGGTATGTGGCCCTCTACGCTCGACTGGGATGGGAACCCATCACCAGCTTCATCATGAGAGAAAACATCGCCCGGTTCACCTCCGACATCGATTGGTCTCGCCGCGGACCGTTCTATTACCTCTCGGTACTGGCTGGCGATTTCTTTCCCTGGTCGCTCTATCTGATCCCGGCCATCGTCTTCGGATACCGCAGATGGCGACAGAACGACGAGCGGTCCCCGACGGCTTTTCTTTTCGCCTGGATCGCGTTCATCCTCCTCTTTTTCTCGCTGGCTCACAATAAGCACGAATATTACATCCTCCCGCTCTATCCGGCGGCGGCCATCCTCATCGCTCGCCTCTTCGTTCACCCGAGCCATGAACTCCTCGCCCCCGGGGAGCGACGCTTGATGCGCGTCATCACCATCGTTGTCGCCGTGCTTTTCATCGCGGGAGGCATCGTTCTGGGGCTCATCATCGCTCGATTCTTCTCCGGAGGGTGGATGGTCTTGCTGCCACTGGTGGTGAGTCTCGGCGGCCTCTGGCTCCTCGGACAGGCCAGACTCTCCCGTCCAATGCGCCTCCCTCTCTCGCTGGTCGGCGTCATGGTGGTCAGCGCATTGTTCTATCGGCTCGCCTTCCTCCCTCTCATCGAACCGTATCGCCCCATCAAGCCGTTATGTGAGGCGATTGCTCATGACATCCGATCCGAGGATCTCGTCGGCACCTACAATGTTGCCGCGCCGAGTATGGTGTTTTATCTCCGACGAAGAATCTTCCAGATTTCCCGACCGGAAGAGATGCGCGCGCTCTTGGCCTCGCATCGCCGTATCTTCTGCGTGATACCAGAGAGCGAGTTTCATCACGTGGAGCGCCTGTTCCCCGGTCAACTCATCGTCTGGGAACGCCGCCCGATGCTCACGTTGCGCCTCAATCTGCTCCTGGAAAGGAGAGCGAACGGGCGTCTCCCTCATGTTCTACTCGTCTCCAATCGCCCGCGGGAACCGGGAACGAATCCCGTCAAAGCCTCACATTGACGCCCACTCCAAGGCGTAGAGCGCCGACCCTCATGATGAGCGCCTCACGACGTCCTCCTGGGATTGGCCGCGCCTCTCGGCCCCACATGGAACGATCCCGTGGCCAGAGCGATCAGTTTCCCCCGCTCGTCCTCGACGCGCGATTGGAGCACGGCCACTGTGGCTCCTCGTTGAATGACCTCATTGTCGGCGACCAATCGACCGGAGGAAACCGGCCGGAGATAATTGATCTTGATCTCTATCGTGCGACAGAGTTCGTCCGAGCGAAGCAGCGTCCATAACGCCAATCCCATCCCCGTATCCACCAGCGTGTAGATCACGCCACCATGAACGACGCCATCCGGATTCAAGAAATCCTCCTTCACCTGGAGACTACACCGAGCCCGACCATCTCCGAATGTCTCGAACGTGATGCCCAGCACTTCGGGGAAGATGCGGTGACTCATCGCCCTCCTCCCACCCGAACCGGGGCCCGTTCAACGGATGACGCCCCCCGCTCCATCTCATCCAGAAACGCGCGAACCCTCTCCCCAGCCCCTTCCAGTCGATACCAGACGGCCGGCGGACGCTCTGCGCTGACCGAGCGACTGATCAGATGCAACCTCTCCAACTTCTGCAACTTCTCGGCGAGCACCTTGTTGCTGATACCTTCGAGCTTCTGCTTCATCTGGCTCGGCCGATGCGGCCGGTGGCCGAGGAGCACGAGGATCTCCCGCAACCAACGACACTTCAACACCTCGCCGATGACTTCGGGCGACAGTCCCGTCCGGCGGGCGGCCCGAAGGATGTCCGATACGATCCGCCCCTTGGCCGTGAGGTGGTAGTCGGTGCGGCGAGGATATCCGTCGAAGGGTTGACTCCGAACCATCCCCCATTCTTCTAACCGGCGCAGACGCTCATAGAGGATCTTGAATGAAATCCCCGGCAGGGCGCGTCGCAGATGAGCCGGTCGCACCACTCCTTGGGCCAATTGCTCAATGATCAGGGGCATCCACTTGCACTGTACGACCTCCAACACGACGGGGAGCATCCCCTCCACCGAACTCTTGCTCATATCCTCACCTTCCCGTTATCAGGTTACCAAAAAGTGCCTAATTGACGAACGACCCAGGGACTCCTATCTTAACATACCGATAAGAGACAAAAAAACGGCCGAACGCGCCGCGTCTCGAATTGGAGACAGGAGGTACGAGACCGATGAACCGAACGATGAAACTGGTGGTGATCGCCTTGGTCTTTACCTGGGCGGGCTTGATGATGTCCAACGAGGCTCATCTCATGGCGCAACCGTCTCAGAGTCGAACCAAAGGGGAAGTGGAACAGCTCACTCTGCCCAACTATCGTCAGTGGACGCACGTCAAGAGCATGGTCATCTTCGATGAGAAACATCCCCTCTACAAATCATTTGGCGGCATGCACCATATCTACGTGAACGCCAAGGGCCTCAAAGCCAGTCAAGCGGGTGGGCCCTATCCGGATGGCAGCACGCTCGTCTTCGTTCTCTATGAGGCGGAGAATAAAGGGGGTGCCTATGTGGCGGGCAAGAAAAAAGTGGAAGCCATCATGGTCAAGGACCGCCGTCGATTCGCCGAGACCGGCGGCTGGGGATTCCAGGCCTTCGATCCACAAACGCACCAGCCGTTGATCAAACAGGCCGATGTGAAGTCCGCTTGTTACAACTGCCACGCCTCGGTCAAAGATCGGGATTACGTCTTCTCCCGGTTTGTGAAGTAAAGCCTCTTTGGGAGTGGGTGGACTGTCCGAGGTCAAAAGCATGGTTCAGTATGATGGGCCGACAGCGGAGGGGTGTTCTCACTATGGCCTGACTTGACATTGGGTCGTCGTGTGCTATGGTAAGTGCTCGGGTATGTGACAGTAACCATGGCCACGCCGACCCGAAGAAGCCCAACATCACTGACGCCCAAAGGGGCAGCGACGAGAGAGAAGCTGCTCCAGGTTGCCAAACGGGTCTTTGAACAAGGGAATTTTCACCAGGCCTCGGTGGCCGAGATCTGCCGCCGCGCCGGCGTGGCCAACGGGACATTCTACCAATACTTCAAGGATAAGGAAGCCGTGCTCTTGGAGTTGGCCACCCGATTGAGCAAGGCTCTGCGCACGGAACTGGCCGTAGCCCTGCAAGCCGAGGACGATTTAGAGGCGCGGTTGCTTGCTGCCTTTCGTATCTTCGTTTCTTTCATCCGAGAGAATCGCGCCCTCTACCAGATCTTCCGAGAGATCGAATTCGTCCATAAGCGAACGCACAACCGATTCTACGAGGGGTTGGTCAAGATTTTTGCCCACTGCTTTGCCGAGGCGTATCGCCATGGAGAGGTGCGTCGGGTCGATTTTGAGGTTGCCGCCGTGGCGACCATCGGCGTGCTCCACTTTTTGGTCTTGAGGTGGCTCATCCTGGGTCCGGGTGAGGTTCCCGAGCAGGCC
>RFHM01000409.1 GCA_003696865.1 Acidobacteriota bacterium
GGCTGGAGAAGAGCGGCGTGATCAGTTGACCGCGACTCATTCGATGTCGCCGCTCGTGGCGCACCCGGAGAAGAGACGACCGTTCGGGCTGGCCTCGAGCGTGGGGAGCGGATATGATAAGGGATGAGGGTTGAAAGGAGGATGGCTCATGAGCGAGAAGCGATCCGATGTGACCATCGCCATTGTGGGCAGCGGCGGTGAGGGTGTGGTGAGCGCTGGCGAAATCCTGCTCCGCGCGGCGGCTCAGGACGGATTGTTCGGCATGATGGTGAAAAGTTATGGGCCGCAGATTCGTGGCGGCGAGAGTCTGGCGCAGGTTCGATTGCAGGAGACGCCAGTCCTCTCCCAAGGCGACGCGCTCGATGCGCTGGTGGTGCTCAGTTGGGAGAATTTTTTCGTTTTTCCACCGAGATCGTGTTGCGCAAAGGAGGCTCCATTTTCCATGACAGCGACGAACGAGTGCCAGAGGATCTTCCCTTCCCACCGGATACGCATTTCCTGGCCGTGCCCTTCCTTCAGACGGCCAAGCGCGTGGCCGGATCGGCATTGACCAAGAACATCGTCGCCCTCGGATTTCTGGCCACCTGGTTCGGATTGCCGCCGGGAGGATTCCGGAAAGAGATCGCCGAGCGATTTGCCGGAAAGGGCGAGTCGGTGGTCGCGGCCAATTTGAAATCGTTCGAAGCGGGTATGGCGTTGGCCGAGACGCACGCTTCCCGCGCCAGGCCTCAGTGGAATGGTGTGGACAATGCGCCGAAATTGATTCTGACGGGGAATGAAGCCATCTCGCTCGGCGCCCTGTTCGCCGGAGTGCGGTTCTTCGCCGGATATCCCATCACGCCGGCCAGCGAGATCATGGAATGGATGGCTCGGGAACTCCCCAAAGTGGACGGCGTTTTCGTGCAGGCGGAGGATGAGATCGCCGCTCTCACTATGGTCATCGGAGCGTCGTTCGGTGGAGCCAAAGCGATGACGGCGACGTCGGGTCCGGGCCTCTCGCTCATGACGGAAGCCATGGGTTTGGCGACGATGGCCGAATTGCCCATCGTCATCGTCGATGTGCAACGCGGCGGGCCGAGTACCGGCATTCCCACCAAGACGAGTCAGGCCGATTTGCTGCATACCGTGTTTGGCGGTCACGGCAATCTTCCTCGCATCGTGCTCGCTCCGGTCGACGTGACCGACGCTATCCATATCATCGTTCACGCCTTCTATCTGGCCGAGAAATACCAGCTCCCGGTACTCGTGCTCAGCGATCAATTCCTCGGACAGCGTTTGGAGGTCATTCGACCGGTCGATTTCCAGGCGCTCGGCGATCAGGTCATCGACCGCCTGCGTCCATCGGAGGAGGAACTGGTCGCCTATCGCCGATTCAAAATCACCGAGACGGGCATTTCGCCCATCACCATGCCGGGGATGAAGGGCGGAATGTATACGGCAGCGGGCATCGAGCACGATGAGATGGGACGTCCGACCTCGGATGCCGACATTCATGAGAAGATGACGCGGAAGCGGTGGAAGAAGCTCCAGACCGTCGAGCGGCAGGAGGACGATCTCCTCTGGCATGACGGGGATGCCGATGCTCGGGTGGGCATTGTGACCTGGGGCTCGACCAAGGGCGTCGTGGAAGAAGCCGTCTCCCGGCTGCGGCGACAAGGCTTCAAACTCGCCGCGCTCGTCCCTCGTCGATTGGTCCCGCTGCCCGTAGCGCCGATGCAGGCGTTTCTGGATCGCCTCCAGGCCGTGGTCATCGTGGAATTATCCACCGGGCAATTTCATACCTTCTTGAACAGCCAATTGCGACTCCCCGATACCGTCCGACTCTGCCAGCGCGCCGGAGCCGCCCCGTTCACGGTGGGGGAGATCATCGATGCTATAAAGGAGGTTCACACAGCATGAGAGGATATACGGCCAAGGACTATCGAAGTGGGGTGAAACCCGTCTGGTGCCCGGGATGTGGCGATTATGGAATTTTGAACGCGCTCTACCAGGCGTTCGCCCAGTTACAGCTTCCCCCCGAGGAGGTGGCCATCATCTCCGGGATTGGCTGTTCGAGTCGTCTTCCCGGATACGTGAAGACGTACGGGTTCAATAGCATTCACGGCCGCGCGCTCCCCGTCGCTCAGGGCGTGAAGCTGGCTCGACCGGAGACGACGGTGGTGGCCGTGGCGGGGGACGGCGACGGATTGGCCATCGGCGCCGGGCATTTCCCTCACGCCGCGCGACGCAATATCGATTTGACCTATATCATGCTGGATAACGGCATCTACGGCATGACCAAAGGGCAGGCTTCGCCGACCACGGGGAGCGATCAGCGCACCAAGACGACGCCGTATGGAATCGTAGAAGATCCCATCAATCCCATCAAGCTCGCTCTGGGTTACGGGGTCACCTTCATCGCGCGCGGGTTCTCGGCTCAGGTGAAGCAAGCCGTCGATCTCATCATCCAGGCGATTCGGCATCCCGGCTTCGCTTTCATTCAGATGCTCAGCCCCTGCGTCACTTTCGTGGGAAGAGAGCAGTTCGATATCATTCGTTCGCTGGCCGTGGATCTCCCTCCCGATTACGATCCCACATCGCTGGAGAGGGCCTGGGAGATCAGCAATGAAACGGGCCGCATTTCTCTCGGCGTGATTTATCGAACGGAATCTCTGCCGTTCGATCAGCGCCTGCGTCGCATCGGGGAGTTGGCCAAACGGGGAGGCAATCATCATTTCGACGCCACGGTGAGGCAATACATGGTCGCTTCTTGAAGCTTGATGGGGGGAGAGCGATCCAGATGCGAAGGCGAGACATCCCTCGCCTCGAAATGGTGCTGAACATACCATGATCGATTCAGGCCGCGAGTAGAGAGAGCAAAGGAGGAGATCACCTGTGCGCCATCTGATCGGAGGGAGCCATCTCATCATCGCCGCGACTGTGCTCGTGGCGTGTCAGGGACAGTCGCGCTCGACCGAGAGCGCCATTCCTCGAACCGGGGAGGAGGTAACCATGGGATTTCAAATCAGCAGTCCTGCCTTTCAATCCGGCGAGAAGATTCCGGTGAAATATACCTGTGATGGGCCGGACGTCTCGCCTCCGTTGCAATGGACGACGCCGCCCGAGGGCACCAAGAGCCTCGTCCTCATCAGCGACGATCCCGACGCCCCGGCGGGCACCTGGGTGCATTGGGTCCTCTATGGATTATCGCCCGAGACGACATCCCTGCCCGAGAACGTGCCTAAGCAGAAAGAGGTTCTCGGCGGTGCACGGCAAGGGGTGAATGATTTCGGTCGCATTGGCTATGGTGGCCCTTGCCCTCCTCGAGGAGCCCCGCACCGTTACTTTTTCAAGCTGTACGCCGTGGATATTCCGACCGATCTGGAACCGGGTCTCACCAAGCGCCAGATTCTCGACGCCATCAAGGGACACGTGCTGGCCGAAACCCAGTTGATGGGGACGTATCAGCGTCAAAGGTGACGATGGATCGGCCGGAGGCGTGAGACGCGCACGACCGGATCAATGGATGCCGGCATCGGGCAAGCAGATGGACGGCACTCCCCGGCATCTCCGGTCTGGATGTGTCTGATTTCATGGCGGGCTTTGATCATCCGGATGATGTTGGGGAGAGCGCATCGAATGCGGCGTCCATCTCAATGAGCGTCTTCCTCCTCTCCTCGCTCTTCGTCGGGCCGGGCAGCGGGTCCTTCCCCTCCTTGGCCGGAGAGCTGGAATCCGGTTCGGATTTCCGGATGGCGGATCTGACCGCCCAGATTGGCCGTCCAGCCGACGAATCCTCCCGCTCCGATGGAGAGCAAAAGCGTGGCGGTGAGAAACCAGCGAGGGAGTTCACCGGTCTGGCGAAACCGGAACAATCCCACCGCGGCGACCATCCCCAGGAGTTCGATCACGATGAGAGTGGGCAAGGCCGACTCCTCGTGCTCCTCGATGAATGATTTCGAGACTCCGGGGAGGTGTTCGATCATTTCTTCCGCCGGTTCGCCGGTCAGGTAGACGGGGATGGCGATCAACGCGATGGCCACCAGCACTCCCAGACCGACGCGCGCCAGGGGCGAATTCCTCCTCGCCACCGAGGCGGCGAGCAGCGCCAATCCAAAAGCGAGACCGACGACCGGAAAGTGATTGAGGATGAGATGTACGTGCGCCCAGTTCATAGAGGATACCCCC
>RFHM01000410.1 GCA_003696865.1 Acidobacteriota bacterium
CGCCGCCACCACGATGATGAAAATGGTGAACACATGGCCCATGTGCTCGGAGAGGCGGCCAGACATCTGCCAGTATCGAGTGAAGGCGATGAAGTTGAGGTTGGCCGCATTCAGGATCAACTCGATGGACATGAAGATGATGAGAATATTGCGCCGAGTGAGTACGCCGGCGACGCCGATGGCGAATAAGAGGAAACTGAGAAGGATGAAATCGTTGATGCCTTTCCTGAGCAAGGCATCGATGAATCCTTGCCAGGTGCGCGCCTGATTGGGAACTTGCTGGAGTATGATCCACACGGCTTCCGTCACCACGATTCTCCTCACATTGGCCAGAGGGGCGGCCAACGGCGCTGCTGGCCGCGCTCATATCCTGAGAATCCATTCAACTGCTCAGTCAAAGGTCTCCTCCTGCCGCCGCGTGCGGGCGAGTACGACCGATCCCACGATAGCGACCAGTAACAGCACGGAAGCGATTTCAAAGGGCAGGGCCGCTTTCGTATAGAGCACCGAGCCCACTTCCTGCGTATCCTCGGAAATCCGCCCGCCAAGAGTGGGCTCCTCCACCGGAGGCAGTGGTTGGCTGGGAGGGGGGATGAGAGCCACCACCGGTCCTCGGCGGACGAGATGAAAGGGATCTTGTTGGATGCCAAAATACCACACGCCGAGAACCATCATGATGACCACAACCGCCGCCAGCCGCCGTTGACGAGTGTATGTCCGGGATGGTTCGCTCATTTCGGCGCGAATGTTGACCAGCATGATGACGAAAATGAACAGGACGACGACCCCCCCCACGTAAATGAGAATCTGCGCACCGGCGACGAACTCCGCGTGCAATAAGAGGAAGAGGCCGGCCACGCCGATGAGCGTGGCCATGAGATAGAGCGCCCCACGAACCGCCGTGGGCGCGGTGATTAAGGCAATAGCCATGACCAGTGTGAACAGAGCCAGAATGTAGAAGAAGACGGCTTCCGTGCCTACTAATTCCATCGTCGTCCTTCAAAGAGCGAGATCCGGGGCGGTATCATGCGAAAGCTCTCCCGCGGATCGTTCGGAGACGACGAGAGACTCGTCGCCGATGACCGGTCCTTCCCGTCGCCCGTCCACGGAGACCGTAGCGTGAATCCCTCCGAGACGGAAGACGACGAGCACCCTCGCTCTTCCCATGACCGCTCTGAGATGTTCGTGTCTGCTGACCTGACGCTCTTCATCATCTACCGCGTATAGACCGGTTGATCGATGCCATTTTCCAGCATCTCCCACGTCCAGGCGAAGGCTCTCCGCCGGTAAATGGCCAACTCGAATTCCTGCGTCAACTCAATAGCGTACGTCGGGCACACGTCCTGGCAGTATCCGCAGAACATACAACGAGACGTATCGTAGAGGTAATCGGCCAGGAACCGCTTCTTTTTCACCTTGCCCGAAGCTTCGTCCAGATACTCGCGCACTTCTTCGGTCACCGTGATGAGGTTCTCCGGGCAGGCGACGGCGCAGAGATTACAGGCGATGCACAGCGATTCGCCCGTCTCCGGATCGCGATTGAGTCGGGGTGCGCCCCGGAAGCGTTCGCCGATTCGAGGGCGAACTTTCGGGTATTGCACGGTATAGCACTTGCTCGGCGCTTGCCATTTGAAGGTCACGATCATTCCCTTCAACAGATCGAGCAGGAGAAAGCGGGAAATCGCTTGCTTCCAGTTACGTCTCCGATGTGCGACCATTGTGCCTCTCATGTGTCGTCATTCGCCCGAGCTGGCGACTTCACACCTTACCGAACACGTCTTCGGTGGCCGGACGCTCGGGAAGTCGAATTTGCCGCTGTGCGCGCAAATTGAAATCATACGACCGTCGATTAATCATGGCCAGAATGAACCAGGTCATGGGAACGAGGACGAGCCAGGCCATTCCAATGAAATAAGCCTTCCCCGCCAATCCCGGAACGACTAGTCGTTCACCGTACTCTCCCCCCACGACCTTTGTCAAGCCCAGAGTTTCCTGGCCGATCATGATGATAGCTCCCGTGATCAAGATGTTGGCCAACGCCGCCGGGATCATCCATTTCCAGCCCAGGTCCATCAGTTGATCGTAGCGATAACGGGGGAACGTCCAACGGAACCACATGAACATGTAGATGAGAACGAAGACCTTGACGGCGAACACGAAAATGCTGAGGAGGGTGAACAGACCGGGATGCTCCGGGCGCAGTCGGTCCAGGAATGGGAAAGACCATCCGCCGAGAAACACCGTGACGGCGATCGCCGAAGAGATCAGCATATTCGTGTATTCGGCCAGAAAGTAGAGAGACCAGCGAAAACCACTATATTCGGTGTGGAAGCCAGCCACTAATTCAGCTTCTGCTTCCGGGAGATCGAAGGGCGTTCGATTGGTTTCGGCCACGCCGGCCACCAGAAAAACGAGAAAAGCCACCGGCTGATAGAGAAGATACCAGATGTGATCAGTTCGCTGGGCTTCCACAATGGCCGTCATGGAAAGCGATTTGGCGAACATCAACGGGCCGACCAGCGCCAGCGCCATGGCCACTTCGTAACTGACCATCTGAGCCGATGAACGAAGGGCGCCGAGCAAGGGATACTTGCTATTGGACGCCCAGCCTCCCAGGATGATCCCCAGGATGCCCACCGATGAGACGGAGAGAATGAACAGGAGTCCGATATTGATGTCCGTGATCGTCGCCACTCCCCAGCCGAAGGGAATGACGGCCAGCACCACCAGGGCGCACACCACCGACAGGATGGGAGCGAATTTGAAGATGCCCCGATCGCCCTGAGCAGGAATGATGTCTTCCTTCAGGATGAGCTTGATCAGATCGGCCAGCGGTTGTAACAGTCCGTAAGGACCAACGCGCATGGGGCCGAGACGGGCTTGGATGAAGGCGCTCACCTTGCGCTCGGCATAAACCAGGTAGGCGACCAGTGTGAGGACGATGAACAGCAGGATGAGAATGACCACCAATGGCTTCCACACGTACTCCATCATGACGGGATTGGAGATGATCCGTTCGACGAACTCCATGATGTTCACCTCACCTCATCGGTCGACTTCCCCGAGCACGATATCGATCGAGCCGATGAGCGCAATGACATCGGCCACCATATGTCCGATGGCCATTTTCCGCAGCGCTTGCAGGTTGATCTGTGATGGTGGACGAATGCGCAACCGCTCGGGGAACGACGTTCCGTTGCTCACCAAATAGACGCCCAGTTCTCCCTTGGGCGACTCGATAGAGTGATAGACTTCCCCCACCGGTGGCCGGATCATTTTGGGCACCTTCCCCAGAATCGGTCCCTGAGGGAGCCGATCCAGAGCCTGAAGGATGATGTGGCGACTCTGCCGCATCTCTTCCATGCGCACGAGATACCGATCATAAGTATCGCCGTTTTCCCCCACCGGTACCTCCCAATCGAGTTCGTCATACACCTCATAGGGGAAGGCTTTGCGGATATCCCATTTGACGCCCGAACCGCGCAGGACTGGACCGGTCACGCTCAACTCCTTGGCCTCTTCGGCGGTTAACACGCCGACGCCCACCGTTCGCCCGAGCCAGATGCGATTTTCGTTGAGGATCGTCTCATACTCATTGAGGCGTTCGGGGAAAATGCGACAGAACTCCCGCACCTGCTCTTCGAAACCCGGATACGTATCATAAAAGAGCCCACCAATGCGAAGGGCATTCGTCGTCAGCCGGGCGCCAAAGTAATTCTCGAAGATATTGAGAACCTCCTCCCGCTCGCGAAAAGCGTAGAGGAAGATGGTGACGGCACCAATGTCCATGGCGTGAGTCCCCAGCCAAAGCAAATGGCTGGCGATACGTTGAAGCTCGGTCAGGATGACGCGAATGTACTGGGCGCGTGGAGGAACCTCGATGCCCGCCAGTTTCTCCACGGCCTCGATGTACACCAGGTTGTTGGAGACGCCGGCCACGTAGTCGAGCCGGTCGAAGTAGGGCTCGATGTGCGTATAGGGGCGGTTCTCGCAAATCTTCTCCACGCCGCGATGAAGATAGCCGATGTCACAATCCAGGTCGACGACCGTTTCCCCGTCCAATTTGAGAATGATGCGCAGGACCCCGTGGGTGGCCGGATGTTGTGGCCCCATGTTGAGGACCATCTCGCGGATGCCCGGAGAGCCTTTTTCGGTGGCGCCGAGGTCTCGTTGGTACATTACTCGAATCTCCCCGTATACTCCCCTTCGGGATCGAAGGGGATCATGTTCAGATGCTCCTTGGTCCAACGATTGTACCGAAACAGCAACGGATAGTCCTTGCGCAGCGGATGCCCTTCCCAGTCCTCGGGGAGCAGCAGTCGGCGGAGGTCGGGATGGTTCTCGAATCGGATACCAAACAGATCGTAGACTTCGCGCTCCATCCAGTTGGCTCCGCTCCACACCTCGACCACACTGGGAATCGTTTCATCTTGACCCAGATCGACCTTCAGTCGCAAGCGCGCATTTCGCGGGAAAGAATAGAGGTGATAGATCACTTGGAAGGGCTTTTCGGCATCCGGGATGTGCCGGCCGGTCACGTCCGTCAGGAAGTCGAATTGGGCCTCGGCATCATCGCGCAGAAAGCGACATACCTGGAGGATGTGATCCCGTGCAATGCGAAGGGTGGGCCAATCGAGTTGTATGGCCTCTAATACCGCTTCCGGGAACCGTTGCCGTAACCTGTCGATAATGGGATCGTCGGTTATCGGAGGCGGCTCGGATGGGGCCACCGGTTTCTTGGCACTCACTTTAGGCGCTGCTTTGGGCTTCTCTGGCTTATCGGTCATTGTGATTGCTCGAATTCCCTCCGCGAGTAGAGGACTTTTAACATACGGTCATTTCTTTGTCAATGACGGGAGGCCAAGCGGTGCATCGACCGGATGTCGAGGAGTCCCGTGGAGCACCGGAAGGCGCATCCCGAGAGACGCGCTCGCCCCCGTGAGCCCTGAGCAGGCTGGGGGGCTCTGCCGTGGAGGCGCCTTCCCTGACGGGCGCTGACTGGGCTCGCGGTGGCGGTTCTCCGGCTTTTGGCTGCGCCACGGCCGGCATGAGCCGACGGGTCGTTCTCCCTTCACTTCTCGGCGGGGGTTTGGTAACATCAACGGCTCTCGATGCGGCGTCCCTGGCGAGAACCGAAGCATTCCATGGTGGGTGGCTTGCTTCTCGGGTGGACGCTCGAGACGCATGATGAGAATGTGATATTCTGAAC
>RFHM01000411.1 GCA_003696865.1 Acidobacteriota bacterium
GGACGAATGAGATCAGGCAACCTTTCACCACCGATCTGGAGAGAGCGGCCACGAGCCTTCGCGCTCCCAACAGTACGGAAGCGTCCGCCCCGGGGAGTCCCTATCAAGCAGTCATCGAGTTGTTGAAGAAATTCCCCGACGAATCCGATGTCCGCAAGGTGATGATCTTCGTCTCCGATGGGCTCGATCTCTACTACGGGCTTCGCGATTCGGACCCCACGCTGAATCTCAATTTGCAGCGGGCCATCAATAAGGCACAGCAGAAAAACGTCGTCATCTATGCCATCTATGCTCCCACCGTC
The DNA here is from genome assembly GCA_003696865.1 of Acidobacteriota bacterium. GTDB lineage: Bacteria > Acidobacteriota > Blastocatellia > HR10 > J050 > J050. The sequence goes on from RFHM01000411.1 coordinate 303, forward strand.
GAACCGATAGCCGGAAACATACTGGCCGTGGGGAACGGCCAGAGTTCGCTGGTTCGACTCTCGGTGGAGACCGGCGGCGAGGCCTTCTTCAGTGGCCGGACGTTCGTCTCCTTTCAACCCTATTTGAAAGAGATCGAGCGGCGATTGGCTCATCAATATCTGATCACCTATCGCGCGACCAGGACGGCACCGGGATTCCATCGTCTTCGCGTGATGACGGAGTCACCCGATCTCCGCGTTTACGTGAAGGAAGGCGAGCGATGAGAACGAGGATCGAGGCGATAGACCAGTGACTCCCGTGGCCGAGGAGGGCGATGCGGGCGCCGAACGCGACGTCAAGGAGATCGGACCGGCGAGTGTTCTCACCCCCGAGGCGCTCCTCTCTGCTGGGACATGGCGCCTCGCTCCATCGAGGACGAGATACATTGCTCAGCTCTCGGGGCAGACGGGGAGCGCTTCCGGTGGCGGAACGCTGCTACTGCCCGTTTCATCGACGAACAGATTGTCCTTCCAGCAATTCTCCTCGCCCGTACCATCCCAAAACAGATTCGCTCCCCCGACGTCGGGATCGGTCGTCCCGTTGTTCAAAGCAATGTTGCCGAGGATCCGGTTTCCATCGGGAAGGTGAGGGCGTTCGGGATCGAATCGATCCAGCGATTCCGGCAGCCGCATCACGGCGATCCCATAAGGACGATTGGCCAACGCGAGGTTATCGGAGACGATCACATGGTCGGCGCCGACCACCAGGATGCCTCCCCATGGAATCGCTCCCTCAGGAGAAGCGGGTGCCGGTGGATTCCCATGGACGAAATTTCGCGTCACGATGACGCGTTCGGTGTTGGCCACCGGCGTCAAATCGAGCGCGATGACGAGAATCCCCATCCGGTTTCCCGTCGCCTCGTTCCCCACAACCGCACAATCGGTGCTGTTTTCCACCTCGATGCCTTTGAAGTTTTCCCGGACGAGATTATGAATGATGCGGGTATGAGATGATTGGCCCACATAGAGGCCGGAGTCCGTGTGACCAATGGCGATGTTGTCTACGATGAGGCCATCAGTACAGGCCAATGGGAATACGCCGTACTCGCCATTGTTCTCCAATCGATTGTGCGTCACCGCGTAATTCCGAACTTCGGTGAGTTGAACGCCGTTCTGGTGGAAGCCGCGAATCAGGAATCCGGTGAGTTCAAAACCGTCCGCTTCGGCGGTGACCGTGATGCCCGTATCGGCGTCCACGCCCTCATTGCTCAAGATCGTTCCCCGTTGGGAAGCGCCCATTCCGATGAGGCGAATTCCCGATTGGCGAATGACCAGCGACTCGCGGAATTCGCCGGACTCGACGACGATCGTCGTGCCCGGAGATGCCCGATCGATGGCCGCTTGCAACGATTCGCCGGGATGAACGTGAATGACTGTTGAGGAATTATCGCTCCAGACTCCACTCACACTACCACTGATGAGCGGGAGAAAAATGAGCAGTTTCTTCCATCCTTCCATGACGTTCACTCGTCCTGTCCTCCTGATCGATGGGGTTCACTGAGAATGACCGCCGAAGCCGACGCGGACAAGAGCAGCACTTCTCGGCCGCTTCGGTGGAGTGAGCCGCCTCGGAACATCGGTCGCCGTGGCTCCGAGTTCATCATCGACCCGCTCTCCTGCGGTTGAGTTCGCTCCGAGGGCGATCGTTCATTGGGTGCAAAACGGATATGCTCCTGTTCGATTCCTGGTACTTTCAACCGAGCGGCGGGCGGTTCAAGGAATCTCTAACACTGCCGCCCCGATGATCTCGCTGCGTTTGAGCTTCTGGAGCGCTTGATTGGCAGCTTCCAGGGAGAAATGTTCTACGCGCGTGCGAATGGGAATCTCGTCGGCCAGCCGCAGGAGTTCGCGCACGTCTTCTCGCGTACTGTTGGTGGCGCTCCGGATCGTTCGTTCGTGGTAGAGCAAGTCGTAGTCCAGTTCGGGGATGGGCGTCATGTAAATGCCCGCCAGCGAGAGCGTCCCACCCTTCTCCAGTCCCTGCAGAGCCTCTCGGACAATCCACCCGGCAGGGGCAAAGACGATGCCGCTGTGCATCTTCTTCGGCGGCGTTTCATCGGCACGACCGACCCAAGCGGCGCCCAGTTCTCGAGCCAGTTCTCGGTGCTGTTCGCTGCGAGTGAAGACGTAAACCTCACATTCCCAATATCGGGCGATTTGAATCACGATGTGCGCCGAGCCGCCGAACCCGTAGAGTCCCAACCGTTCGCCCGGTCGGATCCCGCTCAATCGCAAAGCGCGATATCCGATGACGCCGGCACAGAGGAGCGGGGCCACTTGGGCATCGGGCAGTTGCGGCGGGAGATGATAGGCATACTCTTCTGAGACGACGATGTACTGGGCATAGCCTCCATCGACGTGAAATCCGGTGAACTGCCCTGATGCGCAGAGGTTTTCCTTGCCTCGCCGGCAGAACGGACATTGCCCACACGTGGAGTAGAGCCAGGGCACGCCGACGCGATCTCCAAGGCGAAACTGCGTGACTCCATCACCGACTCGATCGACCACGCCCACAATTTGATGGCCGGGGACGACGGGGAGCTTGGGCAACGAGAGGTCGCCTTCAATCTGGTGCAGATCGGTCCGACACACGCCGCAGACGCGAATGCGGAGACGAATGTGCCGGGGACCGGGAGTGGGCGTCGGGAGATCGACGAGGCGCAAAGGAGCCACGTCGACCGGCCGGGGTTGTCTCAATAGCATGGCTTTCATGCGATGATCTCCATGGTGAGACCAGAGGATAGGGCAACTCGCCACGAAAGGCAAATTCCACGTCACCATCGAGGATCGTCGACGGGCCCCACTCCGTCTTCTCTTTCGTCTTCCTCATCTCAGGTCCATTCCCAGATCATCGGCCCTCGGCGATCATCCCTGACGTCCAGCCGCACGCGATCGTAGGAGAGCGGGAAGTGGGTGGGATGATAGTCGAGCGGTGATGGTCCATTCATCTGATCGATGAATCGTCGAACGAGTCGATCCAGGCGACGTCGGGCCGCGACCAGATGGCGTCCCGTGCGACGATGAAAAATGGCGAACAGGAGTGATCCCCTCTGGGTGTAAGCTATCCCGCTCAGCGCCATAGTGCCTCCATCGGTGCGAACGAGCTGGCCCGTTTTGGCCACCACCGAACCGGCATAAGCGGCGTCGGCGAATCGATCCTCCAACGTGCCTTCATCTACTCCGGCGACGGGGAGAACGTCGTGCAACTGAAAGCCGTATTTCTCGCCCAATGCGATCAGCTTTCGCAGGATATGGACGGTCGCTCGCGGCGAGAGGCGGTTTCGGCCCAGGCCGGAAGTGGAACTGAATCTCATCCCCGGAGGCAGGGCCGGTACCTGCGCTCTGAGGAACTCCTCCAGCGCGCGCGGCCCTCCGAGCCGCGCGCCGATGCGCTCGATGTCATTGTTCGAATAGCTATTGAACCGCTTCAGCGTGCGGAGCAGCGGATTCGAGTAATGGATGACGGCTCGTTGGAATGGCGGCGCGGGGGCGGCGGGCCGGATGTGCGTTCCTCCTCTGATGACCAGGCCTCGGAAGGAGGCGAGAAGCTCCGGCGGTCCTTTGGGAGCTGGCCAACGCTGCAGTTGAGCCCAGGCCTGTCGGGTGGATCGACCCCATTGGACCGGGTTCCAGATGCGTCGCAGGAGTCGACTCTTCCGCAGGAGATATCGCTGCCACTGGGGTTCGCTCGAGGGCAGATGTCCATCATCCCATCCCATGTGAAACCGCCCGTGAATGACCAGATGGCCGGCGATGTGGTCAATGCCCAATCGATTCAGTGCGGCGGCCACCAGCAGGGCGTTCTCATCGTGGAAGTCGGGATCACCGCTGGCATAGATATGCAGGTCGCCCATCAGCGTTCGAGAGGGGAGAGAAATCGGGCCGTGGGGAATGAACGTCGTGACGTGACGAAAGGAAGGGCCATCTTCGTGCAGCGCCCAGAGCGAAGTGGCCATTTTGGTCACCGAGGCGGGATTGGCGAGTCCGTCGGGATATCGTGTGGAGACGGGCGATCCCTGTCCATCCTCGAAATACCAGAGGAGTCGAGCGGGAGCGGCGAAGATTTCATCGAGGGGGGATACCCGGGAGGAAATAACGCCAGCGACGGCGCTCTTCACACCCCATCTCAGAAAGTCCCGTCGCTCGATGAACATCGGTCGCCAGACTCGCTCCCGGCAGGGCCTCGCTTCGCGTTCGGGCTAGGCTTGGTCCGAAGCCGTCTCCTGGGATTCGGGAGCTGGAGCCGCCTCCGGTTCCGGTTCCGTCGGTTTTTCCTTTCTCAGCCGGAAGTACTCGCGCTCTTTGACGCGCGCTTTCTTGCCGCGCAGTTGACGTAAATAATACAGCTTGGCCCGGCGAACGCGGCCCTGTCGCACGACCTCAATGCGGTCGATGATGGGAGAGTGCAGGGGGAAGATGCGCTCTACCCCGATGCCAAAACTCACCTTTCGGACGGTGAATGTCTCTCGAAGTCCACTATGCTTGCGCGCAATGACGATCCCTTCGAATGCTTGTAATCGCTCTTTATCGCCTTCTTTGATCCGCACGTAGACGCGGACCGTATCTCCCGGGGCGAAATCGGGAATGTCATGGCGCATCTGAATTTTCTCGATGTCCTGCAATATTGGGTCCATGGATCACCTCACCACCAGTACAAAATGCCAGACCCCAGCATCCACCACCTCGTTCAGTCGTTCTCCGTCTGGCGTTCATCTCGGCTCAAAACCAGCTATTTTACCGATTTCGGATGGAGTTGTGAAGCCCTCGGTGTGAAATTTCGGGTGAGCGGTCATCTTGGTCATCATCGAGAGGATCTTCGTGGCTCCGATGCTGGAAAGGTTGCTTCAATCCACTGGTGAAACCGGATACGCCTGTTTCAGATGTGAAAAGAAAGGCCCCATCGCCGTCTTCGGGTGACGGCGCCTAATCCATTCGATGTCTTTCACTTAATCGTCCGGAGGCGGGGGGTGGGGCCGAACGGCACGTCGTTTGCACTCTGAGATCGACGCTCGAGGAGAGCGAGGCCAAGGCGTCTCCGAGGCTGACCGAGCGCGTTCATCGTGGGACGGGTCAGGGGAGTGAAGAGAACGGGTGACGCAAGTAATGAGGAACGCCGATGCGGAGACCGGGAGCCAGACTTGATCCTCTGCAGATGGCCTTGTTAGGATAGAGCCGCCCGGTGGCCTTATCCCGTCATGTGAGCGAAGCACCTCACTGATAGCGAAGGAGGATAATGATATGATGCCACGACGAATGAAGATTGGGGGGCTGGTCTTATCGCTGCTCCTGATATTGAGTCCGGCGTTCTCGCAAGGACCAACATCGCACGCTCAACGGGCGATCGTGGCCGTTCCCCGGGTTCCCTCGATCGCCGTCCAGCAGCGGTTAGACCAGACGTTTTATGATTATCGCATCTTTCGACTCGATGTATCGGAGGTCGCCAGGAAAGTGCGGTCCACGGGACATCTCACGCTGGATTTCGGGACGCACGTTTTCGATCTCCTCATCGAACCCAACGACCTGCGCGCGCCAACATTTCAGCGCACGTTGACCACGGCAAGCGGCGTGGTCGATCAGCCATGGTCGCCAGTTCCGACGTTCAAGGGGCATGTGAGGGGTGATCCGGAGAGCATCGTTCGATTGCTCATTCTTCCCCATCTGCTTCAAGGGTATGTGCGAACCGCCGAGGAGTGGGTGTTCATCGATCCGCTCTTGAAGTATGCTCCGGGAAGCGATGCCACTGAAGTGGTGCTCTTCCGGGACGAAGATGTCCGTCCCGAGGCTCTCGGTCGGTGCGGAGCCGGAGAACTCATCGGCCTGGCTGAGAGGCTGATACCCGGACTTCACGGCCAGGTCGGGGCGTTGGCCGCCGCGAGCACCAGCCTCCAGCGAGCCGAAGTGGCCACCGATGCCGATTACGAATATTTCCAGATCTACGGCAACAATACCAACGCTCAGATCGAGGGCGTCATCAATGCCGTGGATGGGATCTATCAGGATCAACTCGGTCTCACGCTGGAGATCACCTTTCAAAACGTGTTCACCACGTCGAGTCAACCCTATACGTCAACCGATCCCAGCACTCTCCTCGATCAGTTTCGGAACTACTGGAACGCTAACCGACAGGATGTGAATCGCGATCTGGCTCACCTGTTCACTGGGAAAGACATGAATGGAGGCGTCATCGGGATCGCTTACGTCGGCGTCGTGTGCAGCAGTCCCGGTTTCTCTTATGGTGTCTCCCAGGACTTCTCGTTGATGACCAAATTGGTGGCTCACGAAATGGGCCATAATTTCAATGCCGTGCACGATCCTCCTTCTATCTGCAATGGGTCGGGACCGATCATGTGCGCCGCCATCCAGCCCAACGGACCCGAGGAGTTCTCGACCCAGTCGGTCAATGACATCACCGCCTTTGTCGATGCCCATGGCAATTGTCTGGATGCTGTAGGAGGAGGACCCGGGCCGTCGCCGCCACCGGGCGGATGTGCCGCCGAGACGGCGATGCAGGAATCATCCCAGCGCGAGTCAGCTCTGACTGTATTGCGGCGAATCAGAGATGAGGTTTTGCCGCGCACGGCGCGGGGGCGACAGTATATCCGGTGGTTCAACGAGCACACCGTGGAGGTGAGCATGCTCATGATCGAAGATGAGCGCCTTCGCGACGAGACGCGCATCCTCATCGAACGGTTGTTGCCGCATTTTCGAGCACTGGCCAATGGACGAGCGACGACCCTCACTCGGGCGGAAGTGGCCCAGATTGACAACCTCCTTCTCCGGGTGCGCCCGCGGGCCGGCTTCCAGCTGAGACGAGTGATCGATGCCGTTCGGCGTGATCTACACAATCGGCGAGTGCTCAGATCGTTTCGTGTTTCCGTGAGCCGATAGCCGGCTTCTCAGATGATAGATCGGTCGGCGCGTGTCGTGCCTCAAGATGAGATGGACATGCGCCGACCGCCACATCACTCGACCGTCGGTGAGATGAAAGCGGGAGGGGAGAGGATCAGGAGAAAGGCCTCGTTCGAATCAACGGCATGTTCTTGCCCGCCGTGACCTCACCGGCGAGCGCGGAGATGATCGCAACGGGGAGAGGACGCCGCCTCTCCCTCGACGAATGCCGGAGACGATCGGGCATCGTCCTGCGTCTCCAGACATCCCGCGCTGGGAGCGGACGGCCATGAGGTGACAACCCGTGGCCCCGGCCAATCAAACATTTCACCAGGAGGGAATGATGAAAAAGATATTTCGCGTTCGACATTCCGAACCCGTAGACGTCGTGGACGCCGAGGACGCGCCAATGACGGCTCCAGAACAGGACGAAATGACCCGGGAGCAGACCGACGTGGCCGCCGAGTCAGCCCCCAGTCCCGGGCAAAACGGGAATCAACGGCCACCCACGATGGAGGCTGGAAACGCCGAGGCCGCACGGCCGGTGGAACGACCGGTCGCTGAGGAGGGCGCTCAATCGGTTCGCTCCGATCGACCGACGATGCCCTCTGAGTCGCCCGATGAGGATGTGGCTCAAGTGTGGGTCAACCAGTATGTGATTCCCGAGATGGAGACCATTCTCGCGGAGATTCACGATCTGGAAGCGTCCATCCGCGAATTGGAGCGCCAGAAGGCCGAGCTGGAAAAGAGAGCCAATCAGCGCGCCATATTGCGTAACATGTTGTTGACCGGGAGCGGCCTTCCCCTCAAACGCGCCGTGCAGTATGTGTTCAGCGAGTTCGGCGTGTCCGTCACCTCCGGTTCCAAGGATCGGAGCGACATCGTGCTCACCTATGGGGGACTGGATTTCGTCACCGACGTCGTGGCTGCGGAAGGCCCGATGACCTTGGCCGAGATTCGCCAACTCAATCATCGGGTGGAAGAGTTCATCGAACAGCACGGGCGTCAACCGAAAGGACTCCTCATCGCCAATCCCTTCGCCCAGCTACCTCTGGCCGAACGGATGGCCGAGGGACGGATCGCTTTCCCCGACCAGCTTCGCCTGCTGGCCGAAGAACGATATAAATTTTGCCTGTTGACGACCCCTCAATTGTTCGTCGCCTACTGTAAATTCAAGGAAGGACAGCTCGATGTCGGCGAGTTCATGACCGAGCTGTTTGAAACCCTCTGGGTCTACGGCAACCATCGGGACATCGAGCGATTCAGGGTGACGACGGAGGTCGCCTGAGGCGAATTCGTTTCTCCCTCCACTGTCGTGGGTGACGCTGGTGAGATGGATGGGGCGTCGCTCGTCGTGACCGCCTCTCCCCATCGGCGTCATCCGCGCGCCAGCGCGTTCCCCACTCTGTTGGGTTGGTCTCGCGGTTGGATCGAGAGCTTCGACCCCCATCGTGACGAGGGCGTTGCCGCTCTATTCAAATGCGCGCCTCTGCAGTAAAATGGGAGTGGCCAAGGTCATGATGGGGAAGTTACTCGGCGCATTCGCCTTCGTCCTGCTCCTCGCCCATGGGGGCGGAGCACAAACCTCTCCCGAAGCCTATCGTGCCCAAATTGGGGTCTATTACCGCAATGCGGCCAGCCTCCAACAACTCGGGGACTTCCGGGCGGCCATCCGGGAGTATGAGCAGGCGCTGCAACTGCAGCGTCACTGGCACGATCAGAAGGGAGAGAGCCTCACGTTGATGGCCATCGGGGACGTGTATTTGTTCCGTCTCCATCAGCCAGGACACGCATTGGAGTATTACCAGCAGTCGTTGGATCTGAAGCGCCTCATCAAGGATCGCAAAGGAGAGGCCGATGTGCTCAATCAAATGGCCTATGCCCACTACCTCTCCGGTCGATTCGCATTGGCGCGGCAACTCTACGAGCAGGTGATGGAGCTGGTTCAACGAAAGAAGAATCGATATGCTCGGGGGACGGCCCTCAACGGATTGGGGAATTGTGAACTGGCCGAAGGCCGGCCCGACAAGGCGCTGGCCTACTATCAAAAAGCCCTGCCGGTACGGAAAAAAGCCAGGCATCGGCGGGGCGTGGCCAACACGATCTACAATATGGGTCGCGCCTCGGTGGCGCTTGGCCGCTTCCAGGACGCCTATCGCTATTATCACCGCGCTCTGGAGATGAGACGGACGCTGCTCGACCTGGAGGCTCAAGCGGTGACGCTCATCGCGTTGGGCCGGACGGCGGCGCAACTTGGCCGCTTGCAGGAAGCGCGATCCTGCTACGCTGAAGCGGCCACCCTCGGTCGTCGCATCAAGAATGATCGCGTGGAGATGGCCGGGCTGGCCGGTGCCGGTTCGGCGTCGCTGAAATTGAATGAGCCGGAGACGGCGCGCCAGTTCCTCGCCCGGGCCTTGCCGCTCTGCCAGAAGCTCTCTCGCCCTCGCCTCGAAGAGGCCATCCGCGCTCAACTGGGCGCTGCCTATTACGCCCTGAAACAATATGACCGGGCCATCGAGGAACATCGACAGGCCCTCCGCCTCGCCCGTCAATTGAAGGATGCGCGGGCCGTGGGGGAATTGCTATTCAGTCTCGGGCAGATTCATTTCGATCTCGGACGCCGACCTCAATCGCTCGCTTGTCTCCAACGAGCGACGAAGATCCTCGAACCCATGGCCTCGCCGCTGCTCGCCGATGTCGCCCAACTCCTCGATCGCTTCCAACGGGAACTCGGCCAAGAGCGGTTCCAGCAACTGAAACGAGACGTGGACGCCCATAGCCTCGCCTATCTCTATCAGGCGACGGGAATCCTCGACTGGGAGCCCGAGCGTTGACCGGAGCGCGAGGGCAATCGAGGAGGGGATGACCCGTCGCTTGAGGACTTAAGGGTGCTTTTCCGGGACCTTGATGATCTCAGCGCCGGAGAACCGATTCAAAGCGATGATGCGGAGTCGCTCGGCAGTGAACAGGGCCTCTTCGATCGTCTCGTTACCGACGGGGAACTCCCGCTTCAATTGTTGCAGCAGATAGAGCTGTTCGCGGACGCGCACATCGAACTCTTTGTAGGCATTCCGCCGCTTCTTGCGGTGTTTAGATGGCAGGCCTTCGATGAAGGTGAGGCTGTAGGAGATGATGGTCGTATACTGGGCGACCTTCGTCGCTGCGCGTCCGACCAGCTGTTGAGCGATGAGGTGTTGGGCTTGTTGAAGTCGCGTCTCGGCGATGCGGAGGAGCTTGCGCACGCGCTTGACCGGACCCCGGTGCTTTTCCACCAGTCGCCATTCCTCGGGCGTGAGGAGGGCCCTCACCTGCTCGGTCGTCGCCGACGGATGCGGGCGCTGTCCTCCTCTGTGGAGGGGCGACGAGGCGACCATGGCCCAGATGATGAGAAGTGAAGCTATGCAGCGTGTACTCCTCATGGGAATGTGAACTCTTCCCTTTCATGGGCGAGGCCGCGCTCTGCCTCATATGCTCGGAGGGCATCACTTTCGTCGTCGTCCTCGCCCTTTCTCTATCGCTCGACGCAAGCCCGGCAGGCGGAATCGAACGTTGTCCATCTCCATCCGATACTGGCGGGCATCGGCGCGCTCCAGGAACCGCTGATACGCCTCGAGCGCCGATTCATATTCCATCAGCTTGTCATAGCAGATGCCCAGAAAGTAATAGGCGACGACCGCTGTGGGCCGATGGGCAGTGATCCATTGGAAATGCTCGGCGGCGTGAGCGAAGTCCTGTAACTCGAAGTACGCCGTGGCCAGGTTCGAGTGCACGTAGTAGTTGTCCGGCGCCCGATTGAGCGCATCCAGAGAGACGGCCACCGCCTCCTTGAATCGTTTCAGTTTGATCAAAGCGGCGCTGAGCCCTATCTGATAGTCCACGTTATCGCGATCCAGGGTCAGGGCGCGCGCATAGGCTCTGGCCGCTTGTGCCGGGTCTCGATCCAAAAGGAGGTGGCCGAGGTAGGCCAGAACGTGGGCATCATCGGGATGCGCCTGAGCGAGCTGCCGGGCTTCGGCCAGCGCTTCGTCGGATCGATCGGCTGAAACCAGCAGATCGATGAGCTTCAGGCGGAGACGTTTGATCTGCTCGGCGTCGGATGACGCCTCGGCGGCTTTTCGGTAAAAATCGATAGCCTCATCCCATTGGCGCGCGCGCTCATAGAGGGCGGCCAGTTCCTGTGCCCGGGCGGCCGATGGCTCCTGCTGGTAGAGCACCAGGAGATCATCGATCGCGCCCCGGATGTTCTGCTCGGCGGCTCGCAGACGGCTGCGTCGCTCCCGAGCCAGACGATGATGTGGTTCTAATTCGATAGCCCGAGAGTAACTCTTCTCGGCTTCGTCGGACCGGTGCAGTTGCTCGTAAACGTATCCCAGCAAGGCATAGAGATCGGCCGCCGTCGCTCCAGCATCGATGGCAGCGCGCAGATGCTCGGCGGCTTCCGAAAATGCTCGACGCTCGATCAACAGCGTGGCCAGACCCGTCGTCGCGCGAAGGAGACGAGGGTCCAGCTTGATGGCTTGTCGGTAATGATGTTCCGCTTTGATTCGATCACCCTGCTGGGAGAAGATATCGCCGAGCGCACTGTGAACCCGAGCGAAGAATGATCGCACTTGAGGATCCTGAGCCGTTTCCTCCGAGGCGAACGCTTCGCTCTCCAGTTGAACGAGTCGCAGCAGGTCATCCCGGGCGGCGTCCCATTGTTTCAGCGCCAATCGCGCCATGCCACGCTGATAGAGGGCTTCGGGGAAATCGGGAATGATCTTGAGGGCGGCATCATAGTGCTCGATGGCTTCGGTCAGTGCGCCACGCTGATGAGCGCGTTGACCGGCCTCGAAAGCGGCGATGGCCTGTTCTCGGGCTTCCTCGATGGCTTGCGCTCTGGAGCGTCGTTCCCGCTGAGAGGTCGATGTCTCCTGTTGCCCGGGGATGAGTGCTCCTCGACGGGCCGACGCCAGGCCCACGGGAATCGGGTTGGCGAGCCCTCCCATGCTGGTGAGACAAAGCACTATGGCCATGGACCCGATGGTTCGCCACCGCTGCCTCGCGCCCCGTGTGATCCACTCGATGATGTCAACTGTGCGCTCCCTTTCCCGCCTGCTCACCTCAGGGCAATGGTAACACACTTTGTCCCCAATTGCATCTTCTGCCTCGGTGGGTTTTGTGTTAGCATTATACTCTCCAAAACGAAGCCGAGGGAGGATCTGATCATTATGCCATTGGAAGCGTTGGGTATGGTCGAGACGCGGGGATTCGTTGGCGCTGTGGAGGCGGCTGACGCTATGGTCAAGGCGGCCAACGTACGACTCATCGGTAAAGAGTACATTGGCGCCGGCTATGTGACGGTATTCGTGCGTGGGGACGTCGGCGCGGTCAAGGCGGCGACCGATGCCGGAGCGGCGGCGGCGCGCCGGGTCGGCGAACTGGTCAGCGTGCACGTCATTCCTCGCCCGCACATCGAGGTCGAACGCATCCTTCCCAACGGGGGCGGCGTCATCGAAGGCGAGGCGCGAGAAGTATCCGCCCTGGAAGGCGAAGACAAACGGGCACTGACGGGGAGAGAGCGAGCCTTGGAAGCCGGAACCCGGTCAGAAAAACAATCGGCCAGGAAGAAATAATCCGGGGGGGTACCCTGTCGCCGATGGGAAGATCGGCGAACGCCTCGTGAGTGGTCATCGAAGTGATGGAAAGGGAAGGCACCGTGCTCACCGATAAAGATCTCCGCTCCATTCAGCAAGCGCGCCACCTCGTCAGCCGAGCGGCCGAAGCACAGCGAGCGCTGATCGAATTCAGTCAAGACCGGATCGATCGTATTACCGCCGCCATGTCCCAAGCCGCCCTCAGGGAGATTCACCGTCTTGGCGAGATGGCCGCGGCAGAGACCGGATTCGGTATTCCCGCCGATAAGGCGGAGAAGAATCGCTTCGCCGCCGTCAATGTCTATCAAGCATTCAAGGACATGAAGACGGTGGGCATCATCCGCGAGACGGAGACGATCGTCGAAATGGCCGATCCTCGTGGCGTCGTCGCGGCCATCATTCCATCGACGAATCCCACGTCCACGACCATCTATAAGATTCTCATTGCGCTCAAAGCCCGGAATGCCATCGTCCTCAGCCCGCATCCGGCGGCGGTCAACTGCATCGCCGAGACGGCGCGCCTCATGCGCGAAGCCGCCGTCGCCGAGGGATTGCCGCCCGAGGCCATCAGTTGGATGACCGAACCGACCATCGAGGGAACGCAAGAATTGATGAAGCATCCGCAGACGGCGGTGATTCTGGCTACCGGAGGCATGGGATTGGTTCGCGCCGCCTATAGCAGCGGGAAGCCGGCTTTCGGCGTCGGTCCGGGTAATGTTCCCGCCTTCATCGAACGCACCGCCGATGTGCCCAAGGCGGTCGCCGATATTCTCACTGGAAAGTGCTTCGATAACGGGACGATCTGTTCATCGGAACAGTCGATCATCGCCGACGCCCCCATCGATGGGCAGGTGCGCGAACTGCTCAAAGCCCAGGGAGCCTACTTCTTGAGCAAAGATGAGATCAAGGCGTTGGAACCGCTGGTCATTCTGCCCACCTGGCGGGTGAATCCTCAGGTTGTCGGTCGATATGCCACGCACATCGCCGAGATGGCCGGTTTCTCCGTCCCTCCTCATACTCGCGTGCTGGTCGCCGAACTGGACGGCGTGGGCAAGGACTATCCGCTGTCATTGGAAAAACTCTCGCCTATCTTGGCCTATTACACGGTACCCGATTGGCGGGCCGCTGCCGAATTGTGTCAACGCATCTTGCGATTCGGTGGCACCGGTCACACCTTGGCCATTCACTCGCGCGACCGTCAGGTGATTCGAGAATTTGCCCTCAGGCAACCGGCGTCCCGCATCGTGGTGAATACGCCGGCGCCTCACGGTTCTATCGGATTCTCGACCGATTTGCCGCCGAGCATGACGCTCGGGTGCGGCTCCTGGGGCGGGAATATCACCTCGGATAACATTTCGCCATGGCATCTGCTGGATATCAAACGCATCGCTTTCGAGACGCGCCCGGTGGTGAGGAAACCCGTTTCTCCGCCCGCCGGCGTAGAGATTTCTCCGCCGCCACCGCCCCCTGAACGCCCCAGCATCCGTATTGATCGGGCGATGATCGAGGCCCTCGTCGAACAGGTCCTCGCCACGCGGTTAGGAACTGCTCCATCCC
>RFHM01000009.1 GCA_003696865.1 Acidobacteriota bacterium
ATCGAGCGCCAGACTGCATCGGCCATACTCCAGGCTGTGAAAGAAACCGATGTAGGGATCGAATCCCACAGCGGTGACCACGCCGATGGCTTCGGCGGTGAGCAGCGTATAGCCGAACGAGAGCACGGCATTGACCGGATCGCGTGGCGGCCGCCGGGTCCGCTTCTGGAAGCGCATGGGGCCGGTGAACATGTAACCGAGGGTGTGAAAGTAGACGGCGGCGGCGTGCCCCTCCACGCCGCGGAGTCCATCCAACGTCTCGGCGCGAGGGACCGAGAGGAGGGCGCGCTCCAGTTCGCGCAACTGGGCCTGGAAATCGACTTCCGGGTGATTGCGACTGTAGCGGAGGATGACGCGCATGCTGCTGGTGATCTTGCCCGTCACGATGCGTCGGGCGACGGTGAGCGGGAAATCGGGGTCCATGGCGCACTCGTACTGCTTCAGCCGGAGCGGAGCGTTCTTGGATTCGATGGCCGTCAAGCGACCGCGAAGTCGACCGCGCCCGCTGAGGAAGGTCGTGTCGATGCCCATCTGCAACAGCGCATTGACCGCGCCGGTGGTCAGATGGACGCGGCCGAGAACGACGACGCGGTCGATTTTGATGAGCGGAATCTCCTTGGTCTCATCGCCGTTCTTGACGATGAGGCGCTCGTTCTCCCGCCGCACGGTGGCGCCTTGTTCGGTCAAATACAACGTCGTCATGGCTCACTCCCAACCAGGAGCATACCAGGTGCGGCCTCTCGCTCGCGAGAAGAACAACCTGGGAACAAGGTTGTCGGTGAGGGAACGAATGAACGGAGCGCCGGTCAGACCATGGCCCACAGATGTGCAGAGCGAAAAGCGAGATCTTCACCGATGTCCCCTCCCGGACTCATCCGCGCTCGTGGCCTCGATGCGCCACCCGGAATGGACGAATGGGCGCCGCCGAAGAGCACCGCGACGGGCACCCATCCGCCCTATCCGAGCGTTCCGCGTCGCTAGAGTGCGGAGGTGTGATTCCGGGACGGAGTTATTGCGACGGGAACTCCGTCCCCTTGCGACCCTGGTGGACTCGCCATGCTGTTCTATTCAGTTGTCAAACATCATGGCGAGAAATGCCTCAACAGGGCACCGGCATCCGGCTCATCGACCGCCCGGGGCCGATGAGCCGGAGCGCGGTGCGCGTCGCGTTCGGTGTTTCACCGCTGGTCGGTTCTGCTGCATGGGTCACGATTCCGGAGTCATGCGTTCGGCGTCAGAGTCCTGGCTCGCATCGATGATCTGAATGCGCGTTTTATCCAGAGCCAGGCCGTATCGCCTGGAACCATATCCACCGGTGGCGATGATGTTCAACGATGAAGGCAGCCCGGCCTCTTTGATCCGGCGATTGAGCGAGCTCACGTAGCTGTGGAAATTATCGACATCGAGGATGGGTTTGCCTTTCTTCCTCTTCCGGGCCAACTGCTCCCCGAAATTGAGCGCTGATCCGTGAAATGTCCGGCGATAGATCTGGAGGAAGCGCGCTCTATCGAGTTCGTGGAAAGTCTGGAAACAGTCGGTGCACGGACCGCAGACGAGCAGGTCGGGCCGGACGCAGTGTTCGAGCTTGATCCCGGCATAGTAGGTGTAGAGGGCGAGCCGGATGCCGGTGAGCGGGAGGAACGCATCGCCGAATCGCACCTGGCGGTTCTCCAGATCGATGATGAGCGATTCGGGTCTGGTCTGCGTCAGATCGAGTTCGTGTTGGGCCAACTGGATGGTGCGTTCCACGCTCTCGTCCAGTTGGGTGAACCGTCGGCCGAGGACGTCGCGGAGGCGAATGAAGGGGATCTCGGCCAACTCGATGCGGGCCCGTTTGGCGTCGGCGATGGCCGGTTGACCATTCCGGAGAATGCCGATGACCTTCCTGCGCCGGGTGGGAAAGAAGAAGTTGGGATTGCTCTCGTACTCTTCGGGCACGAGCACGTGGGAGAGGCTATCCTGGCGGCGACCGTAGAGGGTGAGGGCCAGCGCCATGTAGGCGGACATCGTCTTGCGGCCGCCGGCCAGCGAGCAATGGAGCGCCGTCCGGGGATCGGAAGTGAGCTGTTTGATGAAGCCGAGCAGTTGCCGGGCCAGCGCCTGATTATCGGCGACCGTCCGGATATCATCCAGCGGCTCGGCGGCGGGCGCGCGGCGACGTCGGCGGGATCGTCGATCGCCACTCCCGGTTCGCTTCAACGTGATGATATGCTGCTCATCGAAGGCGATGGACGAAGGATTGATGTCGTACTCGCGACAGAAGGCGAAGAATTGTCCGGTGGGTGCATCCAGGAGCGCGTGACGAGCGATCTGGGCGCCGCGACGCGTGGTGAGGATGTAGATCTCGGAGATGGGCACGGGCGGTCGGCGCTGGACCATGAGAGCATAGAGCGTCTCGGTGATGATCTGTGGCGTCTGCCCGGCCACGGCCACCAGGATATGGCGATACGGGCTCTCGGATGTTTTTCGCCTTCGTCTCATGACGTCACTCCCTGGAACAACACCGCAAAGGCGCAGAGGACGCCAAGATCCTCCAACAGGCTCCCTCGAAAAGAGACGACCGACGACCGATGACCGGCGACCGACAGGCTCTTTTCATCCCTGCGATGTGGCTCAGGCGCGCCATGGGCGACTCCTTGAAGAATCGCCACAGATTCCACAGATTTCACCGATGATCACAGAAAAAGAATCTGTGTCCATCTGTGGAATCTGTGGCTCGATTTTCATCTCCTCGTTTCATCAACGATGCGACTCAAGTTCGTCAGTTCATCGGCGATCTCTATTTTGAGCGCTTCTTTGGGATCTTCGGGCATCTTCACCTCTCCCTTTATTCGGGCGACCAGTTCCGGTGGCGCATCTTCCAGAGTGATGAGATCGAGTTCCACTCCTTCCGGCAAGAGCTGCCAGAGCGCCGAGAGGGCGGCGACGTATCGCTCGGGGGCGAGGCCTTCCACCGCCAGATCGATATCCGATCGACTGTGCCACGGGCCCCCTCCGGTCAGCGAGCCGAAGA
>RFHM01000412.1 GCA_003696865.1 Acidobacteriota bacterium
AAGGAGTGGAGCGGGGGGAGAAGAGTTGCGGTTGGCGGAGGTGGTGCGGCGGCATATTGAGCGGGTGTTGGAGATGACCGGCTACAATCAGAGCCGGGCAGCCCAAATCCTGGGCATTCCTCGCACGACGTTGAGGAGTAAGATGAAAAAGCTGGGGATTGGGATTGTCCGGGAGAATGCTCAATCCGAGTAAAGAGCGCTTTTCGGGCGGAGTTCTGACGATATTTCGCTACAACATGGCGATATTTGGCCAGCAGGTTATTTCGTTGTTGGGTCATAAGAAAATGAAAAAGCTTATAGTGAAAGTGGCGATATAAGGTCAGCTCTATTGGACAAGAAGGATGCACATCAGATCCACCTCTCTGGGTAACACGTTGCAGAGCATAGCGTTGTTATGCTGCCGCTGATGACTCCTTATTTGGTACGGTAATTGCCTTACATGACGATAGGACACAAATCTTGTACAAGGAGGTACCTTATGAAAAAGTTGGGTATGAGCGTGGCAACATTTCTTTTAGTCGCTCTTAACCTTTTAGTGCTGCTCACACCACTTGAGGTGCAGGCATCTACTGCTCCATTTCCTATTCCGATATACATCCCAGGGACGGTCGTTTCAGTACTTCCGCTTATCTGCCAGTGCCCAGGGGATGGTTCCTGCTTTTGTGGTCTTGTCTTTTAGGGACTTCGGATGCGATTTTGCCCGCTAAACGGTATATGGGGAGGCGGTGGTGCAGGGATTCACCAGATCGACCGGGTTGTCGTTGAAGTGATGAAGCCGACTTCAGAAACCCGAGAAGTGGAGCTGCGAGCAGAACTGGTGCCGCTGGGGAGAAACAATAGACCTCGAACGACGTAATACGTGTAGGGGAAATGATGCGATTACGATTATCTAGTTGTACACTGCTCTTTATCTTCGCACTGGCATGTAGTGGATTGCCGGGAGGTGAATCTCAGCCAAAAAGAGGCCCAAGTAGCCTAACAAAGGCAACGCCTCCTCCCCCCGGCAAGTCTGGGAATATATCATCTCATCTCGATACAGAGGTGACTCGACCGGTGGTAAGCCAAAACAGGGTGCTTTCTTCCTGGCATTATTCTCGGCCAAAAGAACCGGCTGTGCCGAGGATGGATTTAACCAATGGAGCGTTTAATCGCGCCTTCCTCAAACGCCGACAGATTCGCTTGCAGAAGTCGATCACTCGGATCTTGGCTTTCGTTGGAGATTATCGACAGGACATTTGGCTCTTCGATTACCCGAGCCTGAAGCTGAGGAAATATTCTCCGCGTGGTCGTTGTATCTTAGAACTAACCGGACCTGGAATTACCAAGCAAGACACATTTGGCATTGTGTTCGGACTGGCCGTTGATAGCCAGGGAAGAGTATACGTGGCAAATACAGGTGGGCGTATTGCTATCCTCACATCCGAGGGGCGCTACCTCCGATCTATCGTGACAAAAAAGATGGGAGTCGTGACAGCGCTGGCTGTAGACGAGAAGCGAAATTCCCTTTATATGTCTGGCACGCCGGCCGGCAGAATAGACATGGGACAGATCGCACATCGGTTCGAACTCACGGATTGGAAACATATCGATTCGTTTCTCGATGTGCCATCAGAGGTGCGAACCAGACACTTGACCTCATATAACTTTGGGTCTCTTGACGTTGATGCCGACGGCAAGGTATTTATTGTGCATCAAGTGGTACATGGTCTTTTCAAGTATGATCCTATTTCAAGAAAGCTGGTGAAGTTTCCGGGTCGGTCACAATATTACCGACCTCCGCCAGATTTCTCTACGACCCGAGATATCCATGAGATCTTGAACCGGGAGGGGGAATGGTCGCGCGTGGCCAAGGTTTGGGTCGTTGGTCCGCGCATTATCGTCGCCATCATGCAACATACCCCGTTCAAGTATTTGTTGGAAGTTTATGATCTGAATGGTCACCTCATTGCCACTGATTTGATGACGCAATTGACGCCTGTGGGGCGAGATCAGCAGGGACACCTCTATTTCTATGATGAGGCTCATCCCTCCACTCTGGTTGAGTATAGTCTTCGGGGAATCAGCCATGAAGGGGAATAGGCTGAGGTTGCTGGTCGCATTGCTGTTGGCATTAAACATTATCCTGCTTTGGCGCTTTTCTGTGATGAAGCATAAGTTGGCTCAGGTGTCATCAGCGAGTCAATTCACCTCTGACCTGGCCCAGTATGTGCTGACCCAATCGTTTCGTACATTAGATGGTCGTCTGATTCAGTTATTGGAGACTCCGGAACCTCTTCTTCTGGTCTTCATCTTTCGTCCAACCGATTGTCCTCCCTGTTTGGAGGAGCTCTCCTTATACTCGAAAAAGATGGGTCGGGCGGGCGTCTATGGAATTGGTCTGGAGACCAATGAGCGGGAAATGCGGGTATTTCTGCGAGAGTCGCCACTTCGGTTTCCGGTACTCATAGATGAAGAGGGTGGGCTATCGAGGAGATTGCCGGACGCATGGACGCCTTTCAAGCTATTACTCGATCGCGCACGGAGGCGCGTACTCCTGCGCGGTGGACCTCATGCCTATGCTACTGATCAGCAACGATTCTTCGACCAAGTGAGCCAGTTAGTTGCCACGGAGCCGTGATCATGCTCAGGGAGCTGATTCGCAAGGAAATGCTCCAAGGAATTCTGAGCTTCAAGTTCGTCGTCATCCTGGTCACTAGTGTGGTGTTGATTCTGCTGGCTTTTCTGGCTGGCATGAGTCGCTATCGGATGGAGGTGCGAGCCTATCTGGAAGGACAGGCGGCGAACAGGGAGCAAATGGAATCGGCCACCGATTGGGCTGATTTGGGGCGAATGGGATTGTATGTGTTTCGTCGGCCAGAGTTCCTGGCGCTGTTCAGTGGGAGTAGCACTCCGGCCACTCAGAGCGCCTATATCAGCATCGATGCTTCGCCTCGCTTCGAGGGCGATACGCCGCTCATAGGATCACTCCCCCTGCTCCTGGGAAGACTCGATTTCCTTGCGGTTGTCGAGGTCGCCTTGAGTTTGTTTGCGCTGTTATTCGCCTACGATGCCATTTGTGGCGAGAAAGAGGCAGGTACGCTGCGGATGATATTAGCCCATCCCGTGAGTCGAGCCCAAGTGATCTTGGGGAAAATGCTTGGTCGGTATGTGATTCTGAGCGTGCCCCTGGCGATGGCCTTCCTCATGGGATTGTTGGTGGTTGTCTCTTCCTCAAAAGTTGCACTGGATGGCGAGATAGGGGCGCGGATACTGTTGGTGTTCTTGTTTTCGCTGGTCTATCTTTTGGCTTTCTATCTGTTGGGATTGGTGCTGTCGGGACTGAGCGCCCACTCCTCGATCTCCCTTATCCTGTGCTTGTTTGCTTGGATTTGGTTGACCTTTGTGACTCCTCGTCTGGGCACAGCCGTGGCGGCTCGCTTCCGGCCGGCGCCCGCCTACGCTCAGCTGCAAGCTCAGCGTATTCAACTTAGTCGCCAGCGCATGCTGGAGGAGACGAGAGAAACAGTCCTGCTCTATTCCCAGTGGCAGCAGCAGTGGGCGTTGACAGACGAAGCGGCTCGGCTGCAAGCTCAACTGGAATTTCAACGAAAGTTAGGAGCGCTCCGCCGGCGACTTCGCGATAAGTATCAGCGTCAATTCCTCAAACTATGGGAAGATTATCAACGTCGTCTTGAAGCGCAGGCCAGCTTGGCAGCAGCATTGGCGCGCCCCTCTCCCAGTGCTGCCTATCGACTGTTGATGGCAGAGTTGACGCACACGGGTCAGACCGATCAGGCCGCTTTTATGACGGCAGTGTTAAACTATCATCGGCGGTTTCGCCAGGTGGTTGAGGACATGATTGAGCAGACGCATAGTGAGATGGCCTTTCTATCCGCCGAGGGGAATCCGCTCTCGGGACGGAAACCGGATCTCCGTCGACTCCCACGTTTCGTCTACTCAGCGGCACAGAACTCAGGCAGGTGGCCGTGGATCGATATAGCGGTCCTCATTCTAGATGTCCTGGTCTTGTTTACCATCGCCTATGTGGTCTTCCTCCGCTACGATCCACGGTGAATGGCCCATCCAGCTCGCTGCTCGCCGAGAGTCCTCCTACTCTCTGATTCGCCGCCCTGAGCGTCATTCCAGGTCTTTGAGCGTCGCCTTCTTCGCTCCCGCACGTTCCATGGCGGCGATGGCTTCTCGCGAAGCTTTTTCGTCCACGCCGCGAATGGCGTCTTCGAGCAGGGTCACGTGGAAGCCGTTCTTCAGGGCGTCGAGCACCGAGTGTTTGACGCAATAGTCCGTCGCCAGGCCACCAACATAGAGATGCTCGACGCCGAGATCGCGGAGCACAGTGGCCAGGGGGCGGCCCTTTTCATCCCTGCCCTGAAACGCCGAGTAACTGTCCGCATCGTACTCCATGCCCTTGGAGATGATGATGGCGCCTTCGGGAAGTTTCAAATCCGGATGAAATTCGGCTCCCTTGGTTCCTTGTACGCAATGCGGTGGCCAGGGACCGCCGTAGGCCTCGAAGTGCGTCGTCTTCTCCGGATGCCAATCGCGAGAGGCGAGGATCGGCCGTCCGGCGCGAGAGAATTTTTCGATATAGCGATTCAACACGGGAACGACTTCATCTCCCCCAGGAACCTCCAGCGATCCTCCGGCACAAAAGTCATTCTGGACATCGACGATGAGTAATGCGCTGCGCTCTCTCATGGCTGCCCTCCTTAGAACCTATTCTGGGAACTCTTCCGGTCTCTGTCAAGCAAGGCGAGGCCTTGACTTTTGACCGGACAAAACATAAAGTCCATGAGCTCACCGATGAGAAGCCCAATCGAGGATGGAATGACATTATGAAAATCCACGAATATCAGGCCAAGGACTTATTGAAAAGATACGGCGTAGCGGTGCCACGAGGGCAGGTCGTCGACACGCCGGAAGCGGCTCGTCGGGCGGCTGAACAGATTGGCGGTCGTGTGGTCGTCAAGGCCCAGATTCACGCTGGCGGCCGCGGAAAAGCAGGGGGCGTGAAACTGGCCCACTCGCCCGAAGAGGCCTTCGAGCTGGCCCAGAAGATGTTGGGCATGACGCTGGTCACTCATCAGACGGGTCCCGAAGGTCGACAGGTGCGGAAACTCCTCATCGAAGAGGCGCTCAACATCAAGCAAGAACTCTATCTGGGGATCGTGATCGATCGGACGATCGCCGCGCCCGTATTCATGGCCAGCGCCGCCGGAGGCATGGACATCGAAGAAGTGGCCGCCACAACGCCCGAAGCGATCTTGAAAGAGCCCATCCATCCGGCGCTCGGCTTTCAAGCCTATCAGGCGCGACGATTGGCGTTCGGGTTGGGGTTGCCGTCGGAGTTGGTGGGGAAAGCGGCGCGCTTCATGATGGCCCTGGCGCGGGCATTCATCGATTTGGATGCCTCGCTGGCCGAGATCAATCCCTTCTTGGTGACCGAGGAGGGGGAACTCTACGCGCTGGATGCCAAGATCAACTTCGATGATAATGCGCTCTTCCGGCACAAAGACTACGCGGAGTTGCGCGACCTCCATGAGGAGGAGCCGCTGGAGATCGAGGCGTCCAAATATAATCTCAATTACATCAAACTCGATGGCGACATCGGCTGCATGGTGAATGGCGCGGGATTGGCCATGGCCACGATGGATATCATCAAACTGGCCGGGAGCGAGCCGGCCAACTTCCTCGACGTCGGCGGCGCAGCCAATGCCGAGCGCGTCGAGCACGCTTTTCGCATACTCCTTTCCGATCCCAACGTGAAGGCGGTGCTCATCAATATCTTCGGCGGGATCGTGCGCTGCGATATCGTCGCTCAAGGCGTCATCGAAGCGGCCAAGAAGATCGGCGTATCCGTGCCCATGGTCGTGCGCCTGGAAGGAACCAACGCCGAGAAAGCCCGACACATGCTGGATCGCTCTGGGTTGCAACTGGTCAGTGCGACGAGCATGCAGGATGCGGCAGAGAAGGTCGTGAGGCTGGCGCGAGGAAGATAGCTTGTGGACCTCGCCCATCGACGATATGCGGGCAACTCATGCGCTCCCACTGTCGATCCGCTGAAAGAGCTACAACCGATCACCGCCTTATGGGGTACACCATCTTGATGCTGGCATCTTCAGTGTTGAGGAGGGGACGGCGATAGCGAATCAGTTGACGCTTGAAAGGAGCGTGCGCCGAGAGCGTCATCTTCACCCTGAGACGCGTTATCTCGCCGCGCACGATGTCGACATCGAAGATGTCAACGGGAGCGTACGTCGCCTTGGTGATGGTCACCAGATAGCGGCCGGGAGGTAGACCGGCATGAGCGAATTGGCCGCGCCGGTTGGTGTGGACGGTGAAGGCCTTATCGAACTCCAGCGACATGATGCGCACGGTCGCTCCGGCTACCGGTCGCGCCGTCTCGCTATCGTGAAGCGTCCCGATGAGGATGCCGTGGTCCTGTGCCGAGGCGGGCATCCCGGAACCCAGAAGGATGCCGAGCAGAAAGAATCCACATCGTCGCATCGGTCGTCTCTCCACGAGGATCTCGTTCTCATGATATCAGTGCTGTCGCGGGGTCATCAAGTGGGAATGACCGGCGCTCTGCTTGACAGCCGGGAGGGCCGGTCTTAGTATCCCCCGGAGGAGGCCAAGGAGATGGAGTGTGACGATGTCAGAACGGGGATTCGAACTCCAGGCTGTTGATGCCTCGACGGGGGCGCGAGCGGGCATCCTCTATACGGCTCATGGTCCCGTTGAGACGCCCGTGTTCATGCCCGTGGGCACGCGGGCGACCGTCAAGGCACAGACCCAGGAGATGCTGGAGCAACTCGACGCCCGGCTCATCTTGGCCAATGCGTATCATCTCTACCTGCGGCCGGGCCACGATGTCATTGGCCACTTGGGCGGACTCCATCGATTCATGTCATGGGACCGCGCCATCTTGACCGACAGCGGGGGATTCCAGATTTATAGTTTGGCTCCGTTGAGGAAACTGAGCGAAGACGGCGTGGATTTTCAATCGCACCTGGATGGCTCCTGGCATCATCTGACGCCGGAGAAGGCGATCGACATCCAGGTGGCTCTGGGGTCGGATATCGTCATGGTGTTGGACGAGTGTCAGCGGTATCCGGCTCCTCGTCAAGCGGTGGAGCAAACGGTCGCGTTGACGACTAATTGGGCGCGACGAGGGAAGCGGCGGTTCGAAGAGCTCGACGCCAATGGACGCCAGATGCTTTTTGGGATTATGCAAGGCGGGACGTTCGTCGATCTTCGCCGACGCAGTCTGGAGGAATTATTGGCCATTGGGTTCGATGGGTATGCCATTGGCGGGCTCAGCGTGGGAGAAGAGAGAGCAGAGATGTACGACACCGTGGAGGCGATAACGCCGCTCATGCCGGAGGAGAGACCCCGATATCTGATGGGCGTGGGAACGCCGCTCGATGTGGTGGAATGTGTCGCTCGCGGCGTTGATATGTTCGACTGCGTGCTGCCCACCCGCAATGCGCGGAATGGACAGGTGTTCACCTGGGGAGGTCCACTCAACATCAAGAATGCCGTGTGGATGAGGGATTCTCGGCCCATTGACGAGCGATGTTCCTGTTTCGTGTGTCGGCGATATTCGCGGGCTTACATTCGCCATTTGTATGTCGCCAATGAGATTCTCAGCGCCATCTTGTGCACCTACCACAACCTGTTTTTTTATCTTGACATCATGCGGAAAATGAGGCAAGCTATTCGACTTGGCACATTTTCGGAAGTATATACCGAGTTCAAAGCGTGCTTTCAGACAAAAGCTGAGGAATCGACGTATTAGTTATGGGAACATTGGCGGGGCTCATGCCGCTCGTGCTCATCATGGTGATTTTTTATGTCCTCATCATTCTGCCCGAGCGGAAGCGGCGGAAGAAGCTCCAGGAACTCATCAATAACTTGAAGGTCGGCGACAAGGTGGTGACTTCGGGAGGGATTTACGGCACCATCCTCAGCCTGCGCGATGATCGCCTGATCATCAAATCGGACCAGGCCAAACTGGAAATTTCCCGCAACGCCGTCGCCGGTTTGCAAGCAGAGGCGGGGTCGGAAGCGAGCCCGCGATGAAGGCCTCATCACATGAGTAAGAGAGTGCGCAATCGGTTCATCGTCATCTCGGTGGTGGTCGTGGTGTCGTTCTATTTGCTCTTCGGTCCCCTTCGTCTGAGAGATCCGCAGACGGGAGAATTCTCCTGGAAGACCTTTGCGGCGAACTTCACGCTCACGCAGTTGAAGAAGAACCTGGCCGAGAATATCAAGTTGGGATTGGATTTGAAGGGAGGGACGCACCTCATTCTTCAGGTGCGGGTGGAGGATGCCATCCGGGCCATCACCGATGGGAATGTGGAGAAAGCGCGGGAAATCCTCGACAATGAGAAGATCGCCTTCACTCGCCTGACTTCGCCCCGCCCGGGGCAAATCGTCGTCGAGCTGGAAGACACGGCGCGTCGCGAAGACGTCAAGAAACTCCTCGGGGAGGACTTCGGGCCCGGATGGGATGTGGATACGCCGGGCAAGAGCGTCGTCTTCACGCTCCGTTCCGACGAGGCCGAACGCATTGGCGACCAGGCGACCGAGCAAGCCATGCGCATCATCGAGAATCGGGTGAACGCGTTCGGCGTAGCCGAGCCGGTCATTCAACGACACGGCCCGGCGTCGGCCCATCAGATCCTCGTCCAGCTTCCCGGCGTCGATGATCCCGAGCGGGTGAAGAATCTCATCCGCGCCGAGTCACGGCTGGAATTGAAGTTGGTGGTCGATGGACCCTTTCCGTCAGAGGAGGCGGCCAAGCAGGCGCTCGGCGGCACCGTTCCCCCCGATCGGCAGATCCTGCCGAGCAAGCGCCGGCGGCGTCGCTCCGACTCGTCGGCCACACGGGAGTATTATGTGCTGGACAAGACGCCCGTCGTCACCGGCGCCGAACTCCGCAGCGCTCGCGCCGTGCCCGCGCGCACCGGGGGGAGTAACTACGAGATTCTCTTCTCACTGCGCCCTGAGGGAGCGAAGAAATTCTCTGAGTTCACCGGAAAGCATATCGGCGATCGACTGGCCATCGTCTTGAATGACGTGGTTCAAAGTGCGCCGGTGATCAAAGCGCAAATCTCCAGTGAGGGAGTCATCGAAGGCGATTTCACCCGCGAGGAGGCCGAGGATCTCGCCCTCACCCTCCGGTCGGGCGCGCTCCCCGCGCGAGTCACCTATCTGGAGGAGCGGACGGTGGGGCCCAGCCTGGGGGCCGATTCCATTCGACAGGGCGTCGCCGCGTCGGTGTTGGGCATGACGTTGGTAGTGCTCATCATCCTGTTCATTTACCGGCTGTCCGGCGTCAATGCCTTCATCGCGTTGATCCTCAATCTCGTTCTCATGCTCGCCGCGTTGCGCATCTTCGGAGCAGTATTGACGCTGCCGGGCATTGCCGGCGTCATTCTGACCATTGGCATGGCCGTCGATGCCAACGTGCTCATCTTCGAGCGCATTCGCGAGGAATTGAGACACGGTAAGGTGATCATGTCGGCCGTGAAGCTGGGATTCGATCGGGCGTTTGTGACCATCTTCGACGCCAATGTCACCACCATCATCGCCGCCATGTTTTTGTTCATCTTCGGGACCGGACCGATCCGAGGGTTCGCCGTCACCTTGACGTGCGGGTTAGTGGCCAACCTGTTCTCGGCCGTCTTCGTTTCCCGCACCATATTCGAATGGGCTCTGACGCGGCGCGGCGAAGTGCCCGAGAAATTGAGCATCTAAGGTAGAGTTCATGTTCGAGATCGTCAAGAATCCGCGCATCGATTGGCTGGGCATCAAGAAGCCGTTCATCTTCTTGTCGATCGTGTTGCTCCTCATCGGAGCCATCTCGGTCTACTATCGGGGATTCAATCTGGGCATCGACTTCGCCGGGGGAACGTTGGTGACGGTGAAGTTCAAACGGGCGCACCCTCCCGAAGATGACATTCGTCGGGCCTTAGCCAAACAGGGCATCGATCCGGGGAAAGTGATCCTTCAGCCGGTGAGAGACCCGCTCACTGGCGAGGTCAATCAGATGCTCATCCGCTTGCCTCAACGCCGGGAGCGACCGGCCGCCCCATCGGAGACGGCGACGAAGGCGGGGACGGGGGACGCGGGGAATCCTTCATCGCCGGCCTCGGCAACCGAGGAGACGGGGAGTCTGGCCGAACAGCTCGATGCGGAGAAGCGAGCCATCGAAGTGGCCTTGCAAACGTTCAATGAATCGGCCCAGGCAGCGGGGAAGATCGATCTGAATACCATCGGGCGCGATCGATTGAGAGACGAATTGATGAAGTGGGATCCCCTGGGGTTGATCCGCGAATCCGACTCCACCGCCGCGGCATCACAATACGAGCGCTATGCGGAGT
>RFHM01000413.1 GCA_003696865.1 Acidobacteriota bacterium
CGTCGAGGGTGAGGCCAGCGCGCTCCAGTGCCATGCGCGTCGCCGGCACCGGCCCGATTCCCATGATCTCCGGCTCGACGCCCGCGACGCCCCAAGAGACGATGCGGCCGAGCGGTTGGGCGCCACGCTTCTCGGCCACCTTCTCATGAGCGATGACCAGAGCGGCCCCCCCATCGACGATCCCGGAGGCATTACCCGCCGTGACCGTTCCATGTTCGGAGAAGGCGGGCTTCAACCTGGCCAACGCCTCCAACGTCGTATCGGGTCGCATGTGATCATCCTCATCAAAAAGCTCTTTCCCTCTCTTCGTCGTGATGTCCACCGGCACGATCTCCTCGGCGAATCGGCCGGCGGCGCGAGCGGCGGCGGCGCGCTGCTGACTGAGCAAGGCGAATCGGTCCTGCTCCTCGCGACTGATCTCGTATCGACGCGCCAGATTCTCCGCCGTCTGCGCCATGTAGTAGCCGCAGTATCCATCCTTCAACGCCGCCAACAGCGAATCTTCCAGAGAAGCATGTCCCAATCGCCATCCCCATCGCACCCCGCGAACGACGTGCGGCGCTTGGGACATCGATTCCATCCCTCCGGTGAGCACGATATCAGCCTCGCCGAGCATGATCATGTGAGCGCCGCTGATGATCGCCTGAATACCCGAGCCACACAATCGATTCACGACGAGCGCCGGTCGGTCGATGGGAATACCAGCTCGGAGCCCCACGTGACGGGCGCTATAGATGGCATCGCTCGACGCCTGAATGACATTGCCCATGACCACGTGGTCGATCTCTTCCGGCGCCACCTCGGCGCGCTCCATGGCCGCGCGGGCAGCGATGGTGCCCAGTTCGATCTCGGTAAACTCGCGAAGCTTGCCGGCGTACTCCCCCATCGGCGTTCGCGCTCCGCCCAAGAAGACGATGCCTGGTGTCATCGATGACCCCCTCGGTTATTGAATGAGATAACAAGTTATCGTACTCGCCCGACTTGAGCAAGCCCGCTTCCAGCGTCCGAGGTCTTCATGGTCATGGTCGGCATGGAGGCACGAGACACCACCTGGCGTTGGTTCAGGGGCCATCCGTCCGCCGTCTGCCGTCACCGAAAGAGAACGTGGATCGACCGGGATGAGAGTGACTCAGAGATATTTGGCTCGACGCGTATACTCCCGATGGAGTTCTTCGAGGAACGTTTCGTCATCGACGGCGCGAGCCATGAGGTGAAGTTTCAGCATCAACGGCCGGGCGATGCGGCGAGCGAGAAATCGCCGTCGCCCGCGCTCCAATCGCGCCCGCCGCTTGAGGAACGCTTCCACGGCCTGCATCTCTTCATTGGTGATGAGGCGCAAGGCATGAGGCGGGATGGCGATCCCGGACATCGATGGGCTCGATGTCCGCTCGCCGAAGATCTCATCATCCTCGAATAACTCCGAAAACCGAGGCGCTTCGCTGGATCGCTCCTTCACGACGACCGTCCCCGCCGCATAATCGCCCAATCGACGATACTCTCGACTGAAGAAGATCGAGACGATACCCACAAAATAAGACGGGAAGGGCATGATATCTACCAGGCGAACGAGATTGCGAATCATCGCCTCGTAGAATCCAATGGGCCGGCCATCCTGGCGCATCACCCGCAATCGCAACCAACGTTTTCCCGGCGTCTGCCCATTCCACACGGTTTCGAAAAGAACGAAGTATCCGAACGTGATGAGGAAGACGACGAGAATCGCTCCGGCCATGAACCAGTTCGTGCCCCAGCGCATCTTCAGCGCCGAGAGGGTCACCTGGAAGGAGCGCGCGCCGGAGACGATGAAAAAGATGGCCAGCAGTTGTATAATGTGATCGATGACACAAGCGAGAAATCGATTTCCGACGCTGGCGAGCACGAACTGGAGTTCGACGTGCTCGGGAATCTCGATGGAGAGTTCGTTATCCAACATATGCTCAATTTCGTCGAATCACGCAAAGAGGACTGGCGAAAGCTCGAATCCTATATCGAGCGCTTGTCCAGGAACCGCCCGCGACTGACCAGCGATGAGTTCCGCGAGTTCAGCCGCCTCTACCGGCGCGCCGCCGCCGATCTGGCCGTGGCTCGCCAGCGGGTGCGCGACGAACGGGTCGGCCTCTATCTGAATCACCTCATTGTTCGCGCTCACGGTCTCATCTATCGCACCGAGAGAACACGATTGTATACTATCCTCGCTTTCTACCGCCACGAGTTCCCCATGCTCTGCCGTAGGCACCTCTCGCTGGTGCTCATGGCCGCGGGCATCTTCTTTCTGGCCGCCACCGTGAGCTTCGTCACCACCTTCATCGACGACGCCTTCTCCACCCTGGTGGCACCGGGCATCGGAGAGAAAGTGCTTCGCGGGGAAGACTGGACGCAGAATATCGTCGGCCTCAATCCCATCGCCTCGTCGGGTATCATGGTCAACAACATCACGGTGACCTTTCTGGCCTTCGCCCTGGGTATCACTGGCGGCATCGGCACCATCGCCATTCTCGCGCTGAATGGCTTGAGTATCGGGTCGGTGCTCTCGCTCTGCGTGAAATACGCGTTCACGCCCGTCCTCATCTTTGTGGCCGCACATGGCGTGCTGGAACTGACGGCCATCTTCGTCGCCGGTGGCGCCGGACTGCTCCTCGGCAAAGCTCTGCTCATCCCCGGCGATGTTCGGCGCAAAGACGCGCTCATGGTGAACGGGCGATCGGCCGTCCAACTCCTCCTTGGATGCATCCCGCTGCTCATCGTGGCGGGAGTGATCGAGGGATTCGTCTCTCCGGCAGCGATTCCATCCCCCTATAAGTTCGCCGTCGGCGCGCTGAGTGCCATCGCTCTGGGCATCTATTTTTTCGGCCCGCGAAACCCGTCGAGCGTCTCAATGACTGAGACGACGGAGAAACCTCCCATCCTCTGAGCCTGCGCGGCTCGCGGATTGGCCGGGATATGGAAAGATGTTACGAGTAGGCATCGTTGGATTGCCCAATGTGGGCAAATCGACATTATTCAATGCACTCACCAGGAGCCACCAGGCTAATGTAGCCAGCTATCCGTTTTGCACCATCGAACCGAACATCGGAGTGATTGCCGTTCCCGATGAACGGCTGGAGGCGCTGGCCGGCGTCTATCACACAGAAACGAAGGTCCCCACGACCATCGAGTTCGTCGATATCGCCGGGCTCGTCCGCGGGGCGAGTCATGGCGAGGGACTCGGTAATCAGTTCCTGGCGCATATCCGCCAGGTCGATGCCATCATTCACATCGTCCGCTGTTTCCGGGATGAGAATGTGGCGCACGTGGAAGGCTCGTTGGACCCCATCCGAGATATCGAAACGATCAAAACCGAACTGGCACTGGCCGATCTGGCGACCATCGAGCGACGAAAAGAACGGACGGCGAAAAAAGCGAAGGCCGGCGATAAAGCGGCACGCGCGGAAATGCAGGTACTCGAGAAACTGGAGACGGCGCTCAACGCCGGTCAACCGATCAGGTCCTTATCGCTGACCGAAGAGGAACGGCTCATCCGAGATGAACTCTTCCTCCTCACGATGAAGC
>RFHM01000063.1 GCA_003696865.1 Acidobacteriota bacterium
CGGCGCAGACCCGTCCATCGAGCCGATCGGCCAACCGAGACGCTTCGCCCAACAATTCGCCCGATACGCGACGGAAGCGATCTTCGTCTCGCTCCATGGTCACCCAGATCTCCGGTCCGGTGGCCCGAATGGGCCTGGTCGTGATCTGAGGTTCTGATTCCCGGTGACGACCGCGGAGAACGCCTCGTCGCCGGAGAATATCCCAGAGTTGCCCGGCGATGGCTTCCAGGCTCTCTCCCTGAAGGAATTCGACGCGTCGGCTCTGCTCCAGCGATCGAATCTCGGTGACCATGGTGGGAGAGCCACTCAGTCCCACTTCATGGGGGGAGAATCCCAATTGGTCAACGGTGATCTGATCGATGTTCTCGGCGTTGACAGCTTCAATGTCATCCGGCTTCACTTTGATCGGACGGATGAGCCGCTCGGCGGCCGTCAATACCAGAGGGAGCGAGCACTCCAACCGCTCGAATCCATCGTCGGTCTCGCGCTCGCCGGTGAGGCGGCGCGCCTGGACATCGAATTCCAGAGAGGTCAGCCCGCAGATGTGTGGCCAACCGAGCAGTTCGGCCACTTCAGGGCCAACCTGCCCGGTCTCGGCATCGATGGAGTATTTACCGCAGAAGACGAGATCGGCTTCGGGTGTGAGTTTCTCGATCGCGCGAGCCAGGACGCGCGCCGTGACTAACGTATCGGATCCGGCCAACGCGGGATCACAAATATGGATGGCCCGATCGGCGCCCATGGCCAAACCTTCTAACAAGGCCTGGCGAGCCTGGGGCGGTCCCATGGTGATGAGGGTCACGTGGCCGCCGAATTGCTGCCTCAACCTCACCGCTTGAGTGATCGCTCGACGATCGAAAGGATTGATGATGTTGGTCACGCCTTGGCGAATGATCGTTTTTCGCTCGGGATCGAATCGAACATCGGTCACTTTGGGCACCTGTTTGATGCACACGACGATCTTCACGGCCGTCCTCCTCGGAGCATCAATGATGCAAGATGTCATCTTGCACTACACCATTTCAATTCTCAACCCCTTCGGCTTCATCTTGGTGCGCGCCGGTGTCTCTCGGGGGACACGATGTCCACGCCGATCAACGATGGACGAGGAATGGTGGGGGAATCTCCAGCGCATGCGTCACGCGAATGGCGTCTACGTGACAATCGATGGCGCACAACCGACAGCTATGACATTCGTTGGGATAGACGATGACCGCCTTCCACGTTTTGGGTTCCACTTCCCACGGTTTTCCTGCCTCCATGAGCCGCAGGACGTCGGTCGGGCAACTGTCGATACATAACCCACAGCCGTCGCAAAGCGATACATCGATGTGCTCGATCATTTCACCTCCTCATCGATAGGCCTCGGGAATGGGATAGGTGATGGGCGTCTTCCCTGACGGAGCCTTGATGGGATACCGGTCGTAGGGTAAATCCCAATAGGAGATGGCCGGCTCATCGCCTTCGTCCCGTCGTTGAACGAAGACCCACTTGAGCCACTCATCATTATCGACGTAGGGATAATCGACGCGGATGAGTTCGCCTCGGCTCTCCTTGCGCGCGCGCATGGCCTCGCACACGACTTCGGCCATCTGGAGATAGTTGGCCACTTCGTTGGCTTTGACGACCTCGTGGATATCGGGCGCCGTCACTTTGGGAATGAGCGTGCGACGGAGTTCCCGGAGTTCATCCCGAGTGCGCGCGATGCGCTCTTCATTCTTGAATAAGGCGAAAGGAGCCCGCGCCGTCACCTCGCCAATGGCCATCCAGGCATCGGAAGGACGCGTTTGTCCCTTTCGCTCTAGAGGAGCGAAGAATCGTTTGATGAGCTCCTGCACCTGCCGGTCGTGGACCGGAGGCGCCGGAATGGATGCCGCCAGGCGGGCGGCATCTTCGCCGGCCCGATAGCCCCCTACGTTCGAATAGGTGGAGAGGGAGCTTCCCGAGATGCCCGTCATCATATGCGGCAGGTGGGTGCAGGTGCCCACGCCGTAGAGTCCCTCCACCGTGGTGCGCGCGCGCAGATCGACCCACATCCCGCTGGAACTTCCGGTACCGATGAGAATGAACGAATCGGTGCGCAACAGATCCTTTCGGGGATCGATGTTGAACTCTTGAAAGGCGCGGTGAACGCTGGGCGCCACCGTATAGAGCACCTGGATATCCTCATCCGAACAGTGTCGCATATCCACGTAACATGGACCGCGTCCTTCGATGTATTCGGTGGCGATGGCCCGAGCGACCTGAAACAGCCCCGACATATTCCCCCAGATGGGATCGTATCGTGGCATGAACTCTTCGCCCTGCGCATTGATGAACTTGGCCCCGATGCCCTGAATCTTAGCCTGTCCGGGAGTGAAGAAGGCGCGATTGAAGTAACTCCAGGCAGCGTATTGGGCAAATTCCATGCCCGCCATGCGGGCACCAGCACGATAGGCCATGGCATGCCCTTCACCGGTGCAATGATCGACGAAGGCGTAATGAATCTTGGGATACAATGGGCCGGTATTCAAAATCACCGCCTTGGCCTTGAAGATATAGGGTTCGCCGGTGCGCACGTGAACGCCGAACGCGCCAGAGACGCGATCCTGTGTCGGATAGCGACCATCGGCAGTGAGCAGATCGTTCACCATGACTTTCTCGATGAGCCGCACCCCCGCGCTCTTCATCTCTCGACGAAGGATCTCCATGCAGATGCGGCCATCGACGCCCAGCGTCGTCCCGATCTTGTGTCCGCGAACGATACTATATTTGAGGTTGCCATGTTCATCCCGAACGAACGGAACGCCCATCTCCACCAACTCCTGAACGCGGAAATAGCCTTCGCGGAGATAGATTTCGATCCAGTCCTGATCGGCCAGGTAGTTGGCGCCGATGACGAACTCCTCGATCCATTTGAGAAGTTCATCTCCCTCCAACAACTTATAGGGCGCAAACTGGCTGTGGACGTAGGTCATCGGGCCGGCCCGGGAGACGACCGCTTTCTCGACCAATGTCACGTCGGCCCCCAGTTCTCGGGCTCGGAGGGCGGCCCGCGCTCCTCCGAGCCCGCCACCGACGATCAAGACGTCCGTGTTCACTACAGTAGGTGCCGGTATGGCCATAAGAACTCATCTCCTCTCCATGGTGGCAAAATACCCCCTCGCTTCGCTCCTGGCGAAGTGAATCCTCGATGGAGTCATCGACGTGTGGAACGGGGTCATCGTCGGCGACGCCGAGATGTCCCCATCATCCGTTCCCATCAAGCCGCCGATCGCGCCTGGACCTGATCGAGATAGGCGTGGGCGAGCTTGCCCATGGTATCGAAATACATCCAGAA
>RFHM01000064.1 GCA_003696865.1 Acidobacteriota bacterium
ATCTAACTGATCGATTTCCGGAAAATCGCCGACCAGTTGAGAGACGCGCATAAGCGTTTCCTCTAGCAAGGGGAAGTGAACCGATTCTTCGCCTCGCGTTCCTTTGAGGATGGGGTAGCTGCGAATTGACCGAATCATGTCGCGGGCGTCCACGTCGGTGATTGGCCAGATGCGAAAGGCGACATCTTTGAGCGTCTCGACATATATGCCTCCCAGTCCGAACATGATCAACGGACCGAACTGAGGATCGTGGGCCATGCCGATGACCACTTCCCGGCCGCCGCGCAGCATGCGCTGGATCATGACGCCTTCGATGTCCTTGGAGATCCCGTGGCGCTCGGCCTTCTCCAAGAGATTCTCGTATCCCCGGGTGAGCTCATCATCGTTTCGGATATCGAGGATGACGCCGCCCACATCGGATTTATGAACCACCGTGGGGGCCAGGATCTTCAGGACCACCGGATATCCGATCTCCCGGGCCACCGCCACGGCCTCTTCTCGCGTCGTCGCGAATCCAAATGCGCAAGTGGGGATGCCGTAAGCGTTGAGGATGCTGAGGGCTTCGGCGGAGTTCAATCGAAGTCGGCCTTCGCTCCGGACGGCATCGATGATTTTGCGGGGGATCTCTCGACTGACGGGGAAGTGGGAGATGGTTCCTTCCTCCCGTTGCTGAACGCGGCGATATTCGGCCAAGGCGGCCAGGGCGCGCGCCGCCGATTCGGGGAAGAGGTAGATGGGCATGATCCCGCGGGTGCGCCGCCGAATCTCCTGGAGGGACTCTTCCGAGGCCATGAACACACCGAGGAGGGGTTTCTCATAGCGCGCTTTGACGTCCAAAAGCGCCTCCACGACGTCGTTGGGATCGACCATGATGGGAGGAACGAAGATGACCAGGGCGGCGTCTACGTGGTCATCGGCCAGAACGGTATCTAACGCCAGCCGGTATCGCTCCGCCGTTGCCGAAGCGATGAGGTCCACGGGATTCTTCACCGCCGCTTCCTCGGGCAGGAACTCGCGGAGCCGGGACATGGTGTTCGCCGAAAAGGTTGCCATCTCCAGTCCCATATTCACACACGCATCGGTGGCCATGATGGCCGGTCCTCCGGCATTGCTGACGATAGCTACCCGAGGACCGCGAGGAATCGAGCAGTGGCTGAACCCCAGGGCGAGATCGAAGAGTTCCTCGACCGAATAAGCGCGGAGTACACCGCACTGCTGGAAGAGAGCATCGGTGGCGATATCCAGGCCGGCCAGCGCGCCAGTGTGCGATGAGGCGGCAATGGCTCCCTGGCGCGTTCGGCCTGCTTTCAGCGCGATGATGGGTTTCCGCTTACTGATGCGCCGAGCCAGTTGTGTGAACTTCCTGGGATTACCGAACGACTCCAGATACATGAGGATGATCTTGGTACGTGGGTCGCGATCCCAATATTCGAGGAGATCGTTCCCGGACACATCGGCCTTATTGCCCATGGAGGCGAACATGGAGAACCCCAATCCCACGCGCTGCGCAATATTGAGAATGGCCACGCCCAAAGCGCCCGATTGGGTGGTGAAGGCGATGGGACCCGGACCCGGAGCGGTGGGGGCGAAGGTGGCATTCATGCGCACGTCGGGATCCGTATTGATGACGCCCATGCAGTTGGGGCCGAGGAGACGAAGACCGGCAGACTTCACCTTGGCGACCAGCTTCTGTTCCCATCGAGCGCCCTGGGGACCGAGTTCTTTGAATCCGGCAGTGATGATGATCAACGCTTTCACTTTTTTTTCGATGCACTCGTCGACCGCAGCGAGCACGCGCTCTCGAGGGACGACGATAATGGCCAGATCGACCTCGTCGGGAATATCCAGGATGCGGGGGAAGCACTTGATGGAGTGAACGACCTCGGCGTGAGGGTTAACCGGAAATACTTTCCCGGTGAAGTCGAGTTCGAGGAGATTGTGAAGGATCATGTGGCCGATGGAATCCTTGCGTCGAGACGCGCCAATGACAGCAATCGATCTCGGCTTGAAGATGAAATCGAGTGGATCTCGCATACGCGCTTCGCCTCTGTTCCCAAGCAATAATACCGATTCCGACAAATCATGCAAGGGGATATTGTCTGTTTCACAAAGACGGTCCTTGGCAATTTCA
This sequence comes from Acidobacteriota bacterium, assembly GCA_003696865.1. GTDB lineage: Bacteria > Acidobacteriota > Blastocatellia > HR10 > J050 > J050. The sequence continues at coordinate 2,132 of RFHM01000064.1, forward strand.
ATCCAGGCCAATATAATCATCGTCTCTATGAGCGAGACCGAACGGATTCGATTGACGCAGATGAGCCATGGCGCTGGTTGAGCGTGCAAGTTGGGTCTGGAAGACCTCAGGCACGTGCTGCATGCTCTCCCGCCGCTCACCGATCCCAACGTCCTCATCGGACCGGGGAGTTCGGATGATGTCGGTGCGTATCGTCTCAACGACGAGACGGTCCTGCTGATGTCGACCGATTTCTTCGCCCCGGTGGTGGACGATCCCTACTGGTTCGGCGCCATCGCCGCGGCCAACTCGTTCAGCGATATCTACGCCAAGGGCGTGCGGCCGCTGGTGGCCGTGAATCTGGTGGGATTCCCCATCAAGAAGCTTCCCATCGACGTCCTGAAGCGGATTTTGCTGGGGGCCGCAGAGAAGGCCCAGGAAGCGGGTGTGGCCATCATCGGCGGACATAGCGTCGATGATGTGGAGCCGAAGTATGGATTGGCCGTCATCGGCATCTGTCACCCCGATCAGATCATCACCAATGCTACGGCTCGAGCGGGCGACGTCATCGTATTGACCAAGCCGCTGGGCATAGGGATCATCACGACGGGAATCAAAAGGGATCTGGTCGATGCGGCGACGGAGAAAGAGGCCATCGCGCTCATGGCTCAGCTCAACGATGGGGCATCCCGAGCCATGGTCGAAGTGGGCGTCCATGCGGCCACCGATGTGACCGGATACGGATTGCTGGGACATTTGTTGGAGATGTTGTCGGCCAGTGGGATGAGCGCTCGGATCGAGGCTTCTCGCGTGCCCGTGCTTCCCGCGACCTGGGAATTAATCGAGCGCAATGCCATTCCCGGGGGCAGTCGTCGTAATCATCAATATCTGGCCTCCTCCATTCATTGGCATGACGATGTGAACGAAGCCATGCAACTGGTTCTTTGCGACGCCCAGACATCGGGGGGACTTCTCATCGCCGTGGCGCCGGAGAAGGCCGACGCCCTCGTGGAGAAACTGACCGAATATCGAACGCCCGTCGCCGCCGTGATTGGAGAGGTCATTGAAGGACCGGTCAGCCGGGTAGACGTCGTTCCTTGATGAGCCGGACAATGTTCGGGGCGCGTTCGGTTCCTCGCCTGCGTTCAGGAAGGAGGTTCATCAGCCTCACGCTTTAATCGGCCTTCCAATGGGATGATGTCCAGTGGAGTATAGATGGCCCCGGTGGGCTTCAGGTCGCTTCGCATCAATGTGATATGATCGACCTCGAACGCCGGTTCGGAGAATTCCAGTGCCAGGAATTTAGGTGTGAGGTCCTTGGGTTTGCGATAGAGGCGGACGCGGCCAATGGTCAGATGCGGAGTGAACGGTCGCTTCTCGCGGGGGAAACCCAGCGGTTCCAGAGTGCGTTCGATCTCTTCCTGAAGCGCGGAGAGAACCCCGGAATCGTCGCGAATGCCGAGCCAGAAGACCCGCGGGCTGCGTGTATGAGGGAAGACGCCTCGCCCTTCGGGCACCAATGTGAATGGAGGATGGCGAGTGACCATCGGCCTGATCGCGCCCAGGATTTCGGGAATTCGATGGGGTTCAATATGACCGAGGAACTTCAGTGTGAGGTGAATGTTCTGTGGTCGCACCCAACTCACGTGAGCCGCATAGGTCTTGAGTTCGGCTTGGATCTCTCCAATGCGATGCCTCAGCCGCTCGGGCAGCTCGATGCAGATGAACGATCGAATGGGCTTTTCTTCTTCCATAAATCGCCGGGCAATTATAAATCATGGTCGGCGAGCTGAGAAGTCCGAATCGAGTTGGGGAGGTTTGCTTGACGCTCCCCTTGTTGTGGGCCATGATAGAAGACGGACTCTGGGTATGAACATCGAACTCGTTGCCGTGGATATCGACGGGACGCTCCTCGACTCGCAGTCCCGAATCAGCGAGCGGGATCGTCGAGCCATTCGAGCAGCCGTTGAGCGGGGCGTCCGCGTCATCTTGGTGACGGGGCGACGGTTTGTCATCGCCCGCCCCATCGCTCTGGAGCTGGAATTGACCACGCCGCTGATCACGCATAATGGGGCGTTAGTGAAGCATCCCCAAACCGGCGCCGTCATCGACTATCATCCGCTGGCCGCCCCTTTAGCCCGACGGGTTGTGGCCCTGGGACGGACGGTCGGCGCCGATCTCGTCTGCTGCGCTGATCCCGAAGGATTGGGTCGAGCGCTCATCGAGCGGATTTCCGAGCACAATGTTCGTCTCCGTCAATATCTGGATCGAGCGCCTCTGGTCGTCGAGCGGGTGCCCGATCTCATGGCCGCCATCCGTCGCGATCCCATCCAGATCATGTCTTCGGGACCGTGCGCCCGCATGGATGAGTTCGAGCGCGTGCTGGCCGAGGATCTGAACGGACGCGTGACTTTGTTGAAGACGGTGTATCCGCAGAAGGATATGACCATCTTGGACATTCTCGCTCCTCGGTGCTCCAAAGCGGCGGCATTAGCCCGCCTCGTCGCGCGCTATGGTCTGAACCGGCATCAGGTGATGGCCATCGGCGACAATGAAAACGATATGGCCATGCTGCAGTTCGCTGGATTGGGCGTGATTATGGGCAATGCCCAACACCATTTGAAGCCGGCGGCCGACTACGTCACCGCGTCCAATGATGAATCGGGGGTGGCTCGGGCCATCGAGCGGTTTATTCTTCAGGAGTGATGCCGCCTATGGCCAGAGAGAGCTGTCCCATCTGCCGCCGATCGATACCGGCCCACCGGTTCCTTCTCCCCTCGGAGAAGGATGCCGCCATATGGAGAATGTTGGCCGAGAATTACCCTCGCCACACGTTCGCGCATGGCGTGTGCCCGTCGTGTTATGAGACCTCCCGAAGGCTCTGGCGGCAGCTCAACCGCGATCGGCAGAAGATCGGGCGGGATGGTTCCTGGATTCTTCCGCTCTCCTGGCGCTTGGCGGTGGACGATCGCTACGCGGGGCGTGGAGTGACGCTCGCTTCCCTCGATTCGGGTTTCTATCTTCATCCCGATCTGGTGAGACCGGAGAATCGAGTAGTCGCGTATGTCAATATCCTCCGCCAGGAGGTCGATCAACAGACGCTCTGGCGGGAAGTGAGCGAACCCAATCAAGATGCCTGGCATGGGTTGATGACCTCGGTCATTGCGGCGGGGAATGGATTTCTCTCCGGCGGCGTCTATCGCAGCCTCGCGCCGCAGGCGCGCCTCGTGCTCGTCAAGGTGGGATCGATCCACCGCATTCGCCATGATGATATCCGTCGGGGGATCGAATGGGTCATCTCTCATCGGGAACAGTATGACATTCGCGTATTGAACATCTCTTGTGGCGGGGACTATGAAGCCTCCTATCTCACCGATTCGCTCTCTCGGGCCGCCGAAGAGGCCGTTCGCCGCGGGATCGTGGTGATCGCCGCCGCGGGGAATAAAGGAGAGGAGAGGGGACATCCGGTTCTTCCTCCGGCCAGTGCGCCAGCCGTCATCACCGTGGGAGGGCTCGATGATGGCAATCAACTGGATTGGAGTGGGTATCGACTCTACCATTCCAGCTACGGCCCGACCGTCGACGGACTGCAGAAGCCGGAGATCATCGCCCCCTCGATTTGGCTTCCGGCTCCCATTCTCCCTGGGACTCCCGTGGCCCGACGAGCGGCGTTGCTCGATCAATTGGATCGCGCATCAGATGAGCGCCTGAAGGCTATCCTCGACGCCAATCGGGGCATCGAGCCGGAACTGGACGCCTGTATCGATCGGCCGGTTTCCGAGCTCCGCGCGGAGATTCGCCGCTTGAAACGCCACCGGCATGTGATCTCTGCTCATTACCAGCACGTCGATGGAACCTCGTTCGCCGCTCCTATCGTCGCCTCGGTGGTGGCGCAAATGCTGGAGGCGAATCCCGATCTCACTCCACAGCAGGTCAAGCTGGCCTTGATCCGGACGGCCCGTCGATTGCCGCAGGTGAGCGTGGACCGACAAGGATGGGGCGTCATCAATCCCCGGGCAGCGATCGCTCGCGCGCGGCGGGCGAAACGATCACCAGTGCGCGCGTCGGCAAATCCGGCCGGCATCCCCGACGAACGAGGCCATCTGGATAGTGACTGGCGAGCGCAAGGGGAAAAAGAGAGGAGGGACGATCATGGCTAGACGGTTCAGTATCCTCGTATTGGCGATTATCTTTTTGATATTCATCTTCGGTTCCACGGCCGTCGAGATGTACACTGACTGGTTGTGGTTCGATCATCTGGGCTTCCGGCAAGTGTTCACCACCGTCTTGCTGAGCAAACTCGGTTTGGGTCTAGGCGTCGGACTGATCTCGCTGGTGGTCCTCTATGCGAACGCGGCGCTGGCCATCTCTTTCACCGGTGAAGGAGGATTGATGATTCCCACTGGCGAACTCCAATTCACTCAATTCGTCATCTCCCCACAGCGGTTGCGCCGGACGGCCTTCTGGTTCTCGGTGATCATCGCCGCGTTCATCGGTCTCCTGGCTATCGGCAAATGGTTGACCGTACTGCAGTACATTCATCGCGCACCCACCGATGAGACCGATCCCTTGTTTCATCGATCGGTCTCATTCTACGTGTTTCAACTGCCTCTGTGGGAGTATCTGGTCAGCCTCGGTTTGGCATTGGTGATTCTCAGCTTGATTGGGACGGCGGTCATCTATGTGATCAAGGGCGGCGTCAGTGTGAGCGGGCGGAAGCTGAGTCTGAGTCGAGCGGCGAAGATTCATCTCTCCCTGTTGGGAGCTGCGCTCTTCCTCTTTCTCGCGGTCAGCGCCCGGGTGGATATGTTCCATCTTCTCTATTCGCCTCGCGGCGTCGTCGCCGGAGCCAGTTATACCGATATACACGCCGAGCTTCCGTTGTTGCGGGCCCTGTTTTGGGTCTCCCTGCTGGGTGCCTTGGCGATGGTGCTCAACAGCCTCATGGCGCGGGGTCGATGGGCCCTTTTGGCCGTGGCCGTCTATATCCTCGTTCTGGTTGGCGAATGGATTTATCCGGCCAGCATCCAGCGACTCGTCGTCGAGCCTAATGAAATGGTCAAAGAAGCGCCGTACATCCGGTATAACATTGCCGCCACCCGTCGCGCCTACGACCTGGACGATACCATCGAACGCACACTGAGCGGCGAGAACACGCTCACCATGCGGGATATCCAGGCCAATCGTGCCACCATCGACAACATCCGCCTCTGGGATCACGAGCCGCTGTTGGACACCTTCTCCCAGATTCAAGAGATTCGCACCTACTATGAGTTCGTTTCGGTGGACAATGACCGGTACGTGATCGATGGTCGGTTTCGGCAAACCATGCTCTCACCGCGCGAGCTCTCCTCGGAGTTGCTTCCCAGTCGTTCGTGGGTGAATGAGCGGCTGGTCTTCACCCATGGATATGGGGTCACTCTCGGTCCGGTCAATAAAGTCACGCCGGAAGGACTGCCGGTATTATTCATCAAGGACCTCCCTCCGGTATCGAGCATCGACCTGGAGATTCGGCGCCCCCAGATCTATTTTGGCGAACTCTCTAACGACTATGTATTCGTACGAACCAGGCAACGAGAATTCGATTATCCGGCGGGCGATAACAATGTGTACACCGAATATACCGGCCGGGGCGGCATCCCCATCCGCTCGTGGTTTCGCCGGGCGGTATTTGCCCTGCGATTCGGCTCTCTGGATATCTGGCTCTCGGATCGGATCACTCCCGAGAGTCGGGTGCTCTATTACCGCAATATCCATCAGCGCGTTCGGCGCATCGCGCCGTTTCTGCGATACGATCGCGATCCCTACATGGTCATCTCCGAAGATGGGCGATTGTTCTGGATCTACGATGCCTACACGACGACCAACCGCTATCCGTATGCCCAACCATTACGTGGGATCGGCAATTACATACGCAATGCCGTCAAGGTGGTGATCGATGCCTATGATGGATCGGTGGAGTTTTATCTGGCCGATCCCTCGGACATCATCATTCAAACCTATGCTCGCATCTTCCCCGGATTATTCCGCCCACTCGATGAAATGCCCGCGGATCTTCGCGCGCACCTGCGCTATCCCGTGGACTTGTTCAAGATTCAGGCACAGGTCTACGCCACGTATCATATGCAGAATCCGCAGGTATTTTATAACAAGGAAGACCAGTGGGAGATTCCCATCTATGCGGTGGGAGGGAAAGAGCGGCGGATGGAGCCGTACTATACGATCATGAAGTTGCCCGGCGAGCAGCGGGAAGAGTTCATCCTCATGTTGCCCTTCACGCCGCAGAAGAAGGACAACCTGGCCGCTTGGATGGTGGCGCGGAGCGATGGTCAACATTATGGCGAGCGAATGGTGTACGTGTTCCCCAAGCAGAAGCTGATCTTCGGGCCTCGCCAGATCAGCGCCCGGATCAATCAGGATGCCGAGATTTCGCGACAGATCTCATTGTGGGATCAACGCGGTTCGCAGGTCATTCAGGGAACGCTCCTGGTCATCCCTATCGAAGAATCGCTCATTTACGTGCAGCCGCTTTACTTGCGCGCCGAAACGGGGAAGATTCCCGAACTGAAACGGGTCATCGTCGCCTATCAGAATCAGATCGCTATGGAAGAGACGTTGGACAAGGCGTTGGCCCGAATCTTCGGGGAAGCGCCGGCGGTCGAGCGCCCACTGGTGCAGGCTCGACCAGTTCCTCCACCAACCGGCGCTTCATTGGAAGAACTGGCTGCTCAGGCCGAGCAACATTACCGCCGGGCACTGGAAGCTCAGCGGGCCGGCGATTGGGCCAGGTATGGTGAAGAGATCAAGCGCCTCGGCGACATCATCAAGCGAATGCGTCGCCGTTGACTGACGCAGTCGACGAGAGATTCGATGAGCGTCGATCCATCTGCCAAAGATCACCCCAGGACGATCTTCGGTTGGTGCATGTATGATTGGGCCAATTCGGCGTATGCCACGACCGTGTTGGCCGGATTACTCCCATTCTACTTCGCCGAAGTCGTCGTGGGACCGGACGGCGTCGCCTGGGGCGGCCGCGTGGTCTCCGCCGATACGCTGTGGAGCTTCTTTGTAGGCGTGGCCGCGTTCATCGTTTTTCTGTTCGCTCCCGCCTTGGGGGCGCTGGCCGATTTCACGGCGACCAAGAAGCGATTTCTCCTTTCGTTCGGTTACGGGGGAGCGTTGTTCACGACGCTCCTTTATTTTTGTCGGAGCGGGGATGTCCTCATGACGCTCCTCTTTTTTCTCGTCGCTCAGGTGGGATTCGTCGGCGGGAATATCTTCTATGATGCCTTCCTCCCTCACATCGCCAGCCAGGAGCGCATGGATTGGGTCTCGGGGAAGGGGTATGCCTATGGCTACGTGGGAGGCGGACTTCAGTTCGGCCTCGCTCTGGCACTGATCGTGGGACACCAACGACTGGGACTCACGCAAGAGTCGGCCGCGCGTCTGGGTATGGCCATGGCCGGACTCTGGTGGGCGGGCTTCGCGCTGTTCACGGCGAGGCATCTGAAAGAGACCTCATCGGGGAATCTCTTGCCCGAGCGCTACCGGCGATGGCCCCGTTGGTTGGCCTACATGGCCGTGGGCGTATCACGAACGATGCGCACGCTCCGACAAGTTGGTCGATTCCGGCATTTGTTGCTCTTCCTCATCGCCTTCATGCTCTATAACGATGGCATTCAGACGGTGATTGCCGTGGCCACCGTATATGGGACGGTGGAACTCAACTTGGACGTGACCGTGCTGATGCTCACTCTCCTCATGATTCAGGTCATTGCCGGTTTTGGCGCTTTGCTGTTCGGCTGGCTGGCCGAGCGCGTGGGGACGAAAGTGGCGGTGATGGTCACCTTACTCCTCTGGTCCGGAGTCGTTTCGTACGCCTATTTCATCGAGACGGCCGGTCAGTATCTTTTCCTGGGCGGCGTTGTGGGCTTGGTGTTGGGAGGATCTCAGGCATTGAGCCGATCGTTTTACGGGTCGATGATCCCCGAAGAGGCGAGCGCGGAGTTTTATGGTTTCTACACCGTGTTCAGTAAGTTCTCGGCCATTTGGGGACCGCTGGCGTTTGCCGCGATCAGCCAGATGACCGGCTCATCCCGGTCCGCCATCATCGCGCTGGTCGTCTTCTTCATCGCCGGACTGGGCTTACTCGCCCTGGTGGATGAAGACAAAGCCCGACAAGCGAAACTGGCCGGGGCCTTTTGAACGCGCGCGGCGAAGTGTCTGGCCCGGGGCGCTCCAAATTAACGGATACTTATCGAGTTCACGGACAGGCGACCGATTCCCGCTCGGAAGCCTCGACGAGTTCCCAGGCGCGCGGATCTCTGAGCAGGGCGGCGACCAATGCATTGTGAAGACGGTGACCGGAGCGGACAGCCCGAATGTGCCCGAGCACCGGCCTGCCCAGCAACGCCACATCGCCGAGTAAGTCCACGATCTTGTGGCGCACAAACTCATCGGGGAAGCGGAGGCCTCCCTCGTTGAGGAGACCCTCCGGCGTGAGCACGATGGCGTTATCCAGCGAGCCGCCGCGAATGAGCCCTTTTTGCCGAAGTGATTCCACCTCTTGGAGGAAGCCAAACGTTCGTGCTGGCGCGATTTCCCGTATGAATATGTCTCGCGTCACGGTGAACGCTCGCCGTTGGTGACCGATGAGGGGATGATCGAAATCAATGGCGCATTCGACGGAGAACGTGCTGGCCGGACTCAGACTGACGACGCTCCGTCGCTCCGCGATCTCGACGGTCTTGAGCACGCGGAGGAATTGTCGAGGGGCGTCCAGCTCGACGAGACCGGCCGTCTGAATCAACTGGACGAATCCGGCGGCGCTCCCGTCCAGGATGGGCACTTCCAGTCCATCCAGCTCGACCACGGCATTATCGACGCCGCAACCGTAGAAGGCGGCCAGAAGGTGCTCGACCGTCCCCACCAGGACGCCTCGACGGACGAGCGTGGTCGCGTAACTGGTATGAGCGACGAATTGGGGTGCGGCGGGAACTTCGAAGCCGTCCAAGTCCATGCGGCGGAAGAGAATACCCGTGTACGCCGGCGCCGGACACAGCCGGAGACGGACCTGAATACCGGTGTGGAGACCCACACCCACGGTCGTCACCGATCGTTGCAGCGTTGTCTGTCGTTCGATCACCAACTGAATTTACAGGTGCAAAATCTGTGCCGGAGGTCCGATTGGTTCGCTTTCCTCGTTCATCTCGTTGATCCACAGAGGGATGACGGTCGAAGGGAGAATCTCCGAGACCTTTTATGAGGGCAATCGATGTGGCCGATTGGCGACAGACGTGTGGCAGGGATGCAACACTTATGGGAAGGGGATGTCATCGCCGCCAGGGTTGGCTCATCGCGACGTGGTTCATCGCCGTCATCGAATTCGCGATCGGAGCATCGTTTCGCTCATCATTGCCTTGGAGTCATCGATGGTATTGTGGGAAGCTCGGAGTTGTTACGCGCCGTGGCGAGCGCCGTGGACGCGTTCGGCCCACCGGACCATCTCTTGACACCTGTTCTTGGTGGCGGTAAGCTATAGCCGATTGTATGGGTTGAGGGCTACCTGAGCGGAACGATGCTTCCAGTGGCCGAGAAATCGATCGACACTTTGACTGTGGGCAGGCTCTCTCCCTGTGCGCATGGACGGCGATCACCGTGTCCTCAGGTCGTTTGGCAAGGCGAAGCATCACATTGGAAAATGGGCTACTCTGGGCGTTGTGTTGCGGAGATCGTCGACCGTTGGGTGCGCGATTGAAATGTCCCATTGGGCAGAGACTCGGACACACCCGACGTGGAGGAAGTGAGTGATGACATCTTCCTAGCCGATGCGATGCTACAAAACATCAATGATGCCTGTGAACTCGATTATCGGTTCATCATGATGGTGAGCTTGCTGGCGAGCGAAAAGGCCCCAACGTTGTGGGGGAATGACCTTGAGCTTGGTCCTGTTCATCTTGGATGATGAGGAAACTGTGGGCGCCATGATGAAAATTCGCACCTCAAAAGTCCGGTTCTGGTGGGGGAGTTATGCGGTCAAGCATAACTGGATAACGGGAAGCGAAAAGTAGTGGTTCAAATTGATGAATAGACTTGAAGATTTAAAACCTGGGGTTGTCATGAGAGGCATCCTGCCCGATGCCTTGGTCACCGTTGTAAGCGTAGAGTGGTACGGGTCTGACGCGTTGGAACTCACCTACAAAGATCCCACGGGTAGAGTCGATAATGTTCTTCTCTATCGTGATGTCGAGCCACAGCTTGAAATCGTCGAGCATGGCCGCCCATGGAGCTTCGATGCTGATGGGACGTTATTCCGGCTCGTTTCGGAGGCGCATCGCATTCGTCTGGCTTACCTGTTCGATCCGGTGCTCGCAGTTCATACTTCGCTCATTGAGCCGCTGCCCCACCAGATCACCGCCGTCTACGAGCACATGCTTCCCCGCCAGCCATTGCGGTTTCTTCTGGCTGACGACCCCGGCGCGGGCAAGACCATCATGGCAGGGTTGCTCATCAAGGAACTCCTGGTGCGGGGTGATGTGCAGCGCTGTCTCGTCGTCTGCCCTGGCAACCTCGTGGAGCAGTGGCAGGACGAGCTCTACCAGCGCTTTCAGCTTCCCTTTGAGATCATGACCAACGACAAGCTGGAGGCGGCCCGCACGGGAAACTGGTTCCTGGAAAACGATCTCGCGATCGTCCGGCTGGACAAGGCCGCGCGAGATGAGTCAGTGCAGGCAAAACTGGCGGCGCCCGAGTGCCGGTGGGATCTGGTGGTGGTGGACGAGGCTCACAAGATGTCCGCCACCTTCTTCGGAGGCGAGATCAAGCGCACCAAGCGCTACAAGCTCGGCCAGCTCCTCTCCCAGGTGACGCGCCATTTTCTTCTGCTCACGGCGACCCCCCACAACGGCAAGGAGGAGGACTTTCAGCTCTTTCTGGCGCTTCTGGATGGCGACCGCTTCGAAGGTCGGTTCCGGGACGGGGTCCACCAGGTGGACGTCTCGGACCTCATGCGGCGCATGGTTAAGGAGAAACTGGTCAAGTTTGATGGAACCCCGCTTTTCCCCAAACGATTTGCCCACACGGTTCCCTACCGGCTGTCCGAGCTGGAGGCGCTTCTCTACAAAGAAGTGACAAACTACGTCCGTGAAGAATTCAATCGGGCCGACGCCCTGGACGACGAAAAGCGCAAAGGGACCGTGGGGTGGGCGCTCACCATCCTGCAGCGCCGGCTTGCCTCCTCACCGGAGGCCATCTACCAGTCCCTGCGACGTCGGCGGGAGCGGCTGGAGAGTCGCCTGCGGGAGGTGGAGCTGCTGCAACGAGGCGAGATGGTGACGGTGCCGGCCACTTTGAGCCCCCTGATCGATCCTGAGGAGATCGAAGAACTGGAAGAGGCGCCGGAAGCCGAGGTTGCCGCGAAAGAAGAAGAAATCCTGGATCAGGCCACGGCCGCCCGCACGATTCAGGAACTCCGCGCGGAGATTGCCACCTTGAAGCGCCTGGAGGCATTGGCGCTCCAGGTGCGACAGAGCGGGAAAGATCGCAAGTGGCAGGAGCTGGCCAATCTGCTGAGTGCGCTCTTTACACCGGCTGTCATCCGGGGACAAATCGCAGAGGAGGCGATCTCCTATGGGCTGAAGCTGTCGAAACCTCCGGCCTCGCCCCGGCAGAAACTCATCATCTTTACCGAGCACCGCGACACCCTGAACTATCTCGTGGAGCGGATCTCCACGCTGCTCGGCCGGCCCCAGGCGGTGGTCTCCATCCACGGCGGCATGGGCCGGGAGGAACGGCGCAAGGCCCAAGAAGCCTTCCTGCACGACCCCGAGGTCCGGGTACTCGTGGCCACCGATGCCGCCGGCGAGGGGATCAACCTGCAGCGGGCCCACCTGATGATCAACTATGATCTGCCCTGGAACCCCAACCGCATCGAGCAGCGCTTCGGCCGCATCCACCGCATCGGCCAGACCGAACCCTGCCACCTATGGAACCTGGTGGCCATCGAGACGCGTGAGGGTGACGTTTACTACCACCTGCTCGAGAAGCTGGAAACGGCCTCGAAGGCGCTTGAGGGGAAGGTCTTCGACGTTTTGGGCAAGTTGCAGTTCGAGGGCCGGCCCCTCCGGGACTTGCTCATTGAGGCCATTCGCTATGGCGAGCGGCCGGAGGTGAAAGCCAGGCTCTCCCAGACCATTGACCGGGCCCTGGACGTGGCACACCTGCGAAACCTCGTGGAGGAGCGAGCCCTGGCCCAGGAAATTATCGACTCCGAGCGACTCCGCCGCATCCGCGAGGACATGGAGCGGGCGGAGGCCAGGCGGCTCCAGCCCCACTACATTGAGTCGTTTTTCCTGGAGGCCTTCCGGCGCCTGGGGGGCAAAGTCCACCAGCGGGAGCCCAGGCGCTACAAGGTGACCCATGTGCCCGCCGTGGTGCGCCAGCGCGACCGGCTCATCGGCGGCCGTGAGCCGGTTCTCCACCGTTACGAGCGCATCACCTTCGAGAAGGAACTCCTCGCTCCGCCGGGCCAACCCCTGGCGGCCTTTATCTGCCCCGGTCACCCGCTGCTCGACGCCGTGGTGGAC
>RFHM01000414.1 GCA_003696865.1 Acidobacteriota bacterium
CCACCACATCGACCTCGGGAAACCGTCGTTTCACCCGCCGGACGGCGTCCAGCACCCGCGTCGTGTGACCGTGGGCCGTGTCGATGACCAGCACATCAGTGCGTGCCCGCACCAGTTCCTCGGCGCGCTCCATGAAGTCACCGGTCGCGCCGATGGCCGCTCCCACCCGCAGACGTCCCAGCGAATCCTTGGCCGCCTGAGGATACTCCAGCGCCTTCTGGATGTCCTTGACCGTGATCAAGCCTTTCAGCCGATATTCCTTGTCCACCACGGGAAGCTTCTCGATGCGATGCTTTTGCAGGATGGCTTTGGCTTCCTCCAGCGTCGTTCCCACCGGGACGGTCACCAGGTTCTCGCGGGTCATGACATCGCCGATCTTCAGGTGCAAGCGCGTCTCGAATCGCAGATCGCGATTGGTGAGGATGCCCACCAGCTTGCCGTCGTGATCGACGATGGGCACGCCCGAGATCTTATATCGGGCCATGATCTGCAGCGCCTCGGAGATCGGGCGATCGGGCGTCATGGTGACCGGATCGACGATCATTCCGCTCTCGGACCGCTTCACTTTGTCCACTTCATCGCGCTGGGCTTCGATGGTCAGATTGCGGTGGATGATGCCGATGCCCCCTTGTTGCGCGATGGCGATGGCCAGGCGCGCTTCGGTCACCGTATCCATGGCCGCGCTGGAGATGGGAATATTCAAGCGAATGTTCCGACTGAACGAGGTGGATACGTCGGTCTCCGCCGGCAAGACATCGCTCTTGGCCGGGAGGAGTAAAACATCATCGAAGGTGATCGCTTCAGGGAATGTCTTCTCTGACATAGGGCGCATCCTCAGAATCGCATTCTCATTCGTTGCGAAGTCTACGCCACCAGGTCGCCATTCGTCAAGCAGCAATCGCACGCTCCCACACTGGAAGCCGGACAAAAATGACTCCCGGCATTCTGTGCGTTGTCAGCCGTCCGGGGTTGGGGTACCATTGAAGGGAAGTCATGCCGGTCGAGGAGAGGCGATATGGGATTACAACAGCGCATCAATGAGGATCTGGTCGCGGCGATGAAGAGCAAAGACGCCCGGAGATTGAGCACGCTGCGGATGATGAAGGCAGCGCTGAAGAATCGGCAGGTCGATCTCCAGCGCGACCTGGATGATGCCGAAGTGATCAAGGTGCTGAAATCGCTCATCAAGCAACGGCAGGATTCCGCCGAACAGTATCGACAGGCGGGTCGGACCGATCTCGCCCAGGCCGAGGAGGAAGAAATCGCCATCATCAAGGACTACATGCCTCCCGAACTGAGTCAACAAGACATCGAGCGCATCGTCGATGAGACCATCCAGGAGTTGGGCGCCAGCTCCTTGAAAGACATGGGACCGGTCATGAAAGCAGTGATGGGTCGGTTGGCCACTGCTTTGGTGGATGGGAAACTCGTCAGTCACATCGTACGCTCCAAGCTTTCTCAAGGGAGACAAGGCTGATGTGGGGTCTGTTGAAAATTCTCACCATTGCTTTAGATATCGTGGCCATCGCCGATGTCCTTTCTCGGCATCGCGATTGGGGTACTCGTCTCGTTCTCATCATCATGATCCTCGCCGTGCCGATCATTGGTGCGGGATTGTATCTCCTCGTCTTTCGGCCGCGAGAATAGGCGCAGTCGGGCAGCCTGGATAGCCCTCACGCCTGCTTCGGAGAAACCGACCGTTTCCTCCGGTCAGAGGTGTTCCCCGTCCGGTGATGTATGTGTAGGGGACGTTTTCTTCTTCGTTTTCGAAGAGGGCGTTCCCTTGGGCGTTGGCCCGAGAGACAGGCCCAACCGATGAAGAGCGTGGGCCGTGGGATAGCCCGTCACTTCCAGGCCTTCGGCAGCCTGGAAGGCCTTCATCGCTTCCACCGTCGCGCGATCATACACGCCGGTCGCCTTCTTCAGAAAACCGCGTTCGATCAAGGCGCGTTGAATCTCCAGGACGCGGGCTCGCGGGATGCGCGATCCGGGACGGAGAGAGGCGCGCCGACGATGTCGACGCCGACGCCGCCGGTGACGGCGTCGAGACCGTTTCCGCTTCTGAGCCCAGACGGGTGATTCGGTGAGAGAGTTCTGTCCGAGATCGGGCAGCGTCACATCGACGGCGACCATGCCCGACAGGAGGAGGCAGAGGCATAGGCGTCGCATCCATTGCTTCATCATCGTTCGCTCTACGGAATGACCAGAGAGAGGACGGCGTGACCTGGACGATTGAGGCGCCGCCGGGGGCCGATGACCTCGAAGACGACATCATCTCCCGTCTGGAGATCGTCCAGCATCGCCTCCAGTTGCTGAACCGCAGTGATGGGGCGTCGATTGTACCGGAGGATGACATCTTGAGGTCGAAGGCCCATCTCTTCGGCGAGGCTGCCTTCTTCCACTTCGGCGACCATCGCTCCTCGTCGCTCGTCGAGATCGAGCATCTTGGCCAGCTCAGAGGTGACCGGTTTCAACGTGACGCCTAAATCCACGTGATGTCGGCGCGGAGGGAGGAGTTCTTGATGAACCATATCCTCGGCAGGAAGCGCTCGTGACGTCGTCGCGCTCGGCCGCGGACCGATGGTGACGGGAACGGTCACTTCCCGACCATCGCGCATGACTTTCAGTTCGACGGTGCGTCCAACCTTCGTCGAAGCGACCAATCGGGTCAAATGTCGCTGGTTGCGCACGCGGTGACCGTCATACTCGACGATGATGTCTGCGCTGCGAAGTCCGGCGCGAGCCGCCGGCGTGTCGTCTCCAACGACATCATGGATGAGCGCCCCTTGCGGTTCATCCAGCCCATACACCCGCGCGACCTCCGGCTTCACTTCGTCCAGAAGGATGCCCAGGAAACCTCGCTCGACTTTGCCCCGGGTGATCAGGTCATTGTACACCTCGACGGCCATGGAACTGGGGATGGCGAATCCCACGCCGCTGGAGACGCCCGAGCGCGTCGATATCTGCGTGGTAATGCCCACCACTTCACCTTTGAGGTTGACCAGAGGCCCTCCTGAGTTTCCCGGATTGATGGCGGCATCCGTCTGAAGAAATTGGTGAAAATTGGCGTGAGGACCCTCGGTCATTCGATCTTTGGCGCTGATGATGCCCGCGGTGACCGTTTGCGCCAGGCCGAACGGACTGCCGATGGCCAATACCCACTCGCCCACTCGCAACGCCTCGGAGTCGCCGAACGTAGCATAGGGGAATGGGCGAGAGTCTTCGATCTTGAGGACGGCCAGATCCGTTTCTTCATCAACGCCGATGACCCGTGGAGTGAACGTCCGTCGGTCATAGAGATGGACGCGAATCATGGTCGCTTGATCGATGACGTGATGATTGGTGAGGATGTATCCTGCCGGATCGACGAGGACGCCCGCCCCCGCCCCGCGCCGCCGCCGGTTGGGCTGGTGAAAGAAATCGAACAGATCAGAGCCCGCCGTGGCCGGTTCCGAAGCCGTTTCGATATGTACGACCGCCGGTTCGATCCTGGTGGCGATCTGAGCGAAGGCGTCTGAGAGAGCCAAAGCTGCCGAGATCGTCGGTGGGGGCGATTCCGATGTGTGGTTGATCTGAACGGTGTGATGGGTACGCTCCTGACGGGCCGACGCGCCACCGGAGAGGAGCATGCCGATGCCGATGCCGATGAATACGGCGACCGTCAACAAGGCGCTGATCACCACGCGCTGGCGGATGGGGGCGCGGCCGGCCGATGATGAGCTCATGTCCATCAGTGGGATCCTATTCATGATTGGCGTCCTCCAACAATGTCGCTCCGTTCATCGCTCGCCATGGATTATAACAAATTTGCCCGGATGAAGACACTCAAAGGCGATCTCCGAATGTAAATGGGCGCTTCACGGTCGTAAGAGCACTTTCAAAACGCCGGGCCGTTGCGCTTCGCTGAATGCCCGCGCGCCCGCCTCTAATGGCCATATCCCGGAGACGAGATCGGCGACTTCAACCTGGCCAGTGGTCAACAGCTCCAGAGCGCGGGGGAAGCGCCCGCATCGTGAACCGAGCACGGTGATTTCATTGACCACCAGCGGGGTGAGATCGACCATCAATTGACCGTGATACGTGGATTTCAACACGATACGACCGCGCGGCCGCACCAGGCGCAATGCCCACTCCAATCCGGCGGGAGAGCCTGTAGCCTCGATGACACAATCCATACCCCGGGGTGGGAGATTCGACGCCTCATTGACGGTGAGTGTGTGAAGGCCTCTCCGACGCGCGATGGCCAGTTTGTGTTCGTGTTTGCCAATGAGCGTCAACCGACAGCCGGTGAGTCGAACGACTTGAGCGATGAGCAATCCCAGCTTTCCATCGCCGAGGATGACAACCTGATCTTCGGGTTCGATGGTCGTTTGTTCGAGAATTTCGGCGGCGGCAGCCAGCGGTTCGGTGAACACGGCCACTTCATCGGCGAGCGTCTCCGGGATGGGGAAGAGATTCTCGGCGGGCAACGACAGGAACTCGGCGAACGCGCCGTCGCGGCCGCGAATGCCCAGCGTCGTCCGCGAAGGACAATGCCGCGGGTCGCTTCGCTGACACCAGGCGCAGTGGCCACACCCGACATTGATCTCTCCCACCACGCGACGGCCGATCAACTGTGGATTGGAGGAGGTTTCCACGACGCCGACGAATTCGTGACCGGGAATCCCGCGAAATCCCGCGTATCCACGCGTGATCTCGATGTCCGTGCGACAGATGCCCGCGAGCAAAACGCGGACCAGGGATTCGCCCTCGCGCCGGGGGCAGGGGGCATCGGTAACGAATCGAAGCTCGCCATCGAATCTCAAAGCTCGCATGGTTCGGGGTGGAGAGGAGCGCCCTCTATGAAGCGGTCAGCCGTCGCAGTCGGCGGGCCGCTTCTTGGAGCGTCTCTACTTTCTTGCTGAACGAGAATCGAACCTGTCGGCGTCCCTTCTCTGGATGTTGATAGAAACTGCTGCCGGGAACCACGGCGACGCCAATCTCTTTGACCAGGTACTCGGCGAACGCCACGTCATCGGGAAATCCAAACTCATCGATTTCAGTGATGATATAATAGGCGCCGCGAGGTCGATACGGTTTGAATCCCGTCTCCACCAGAGCGCGCCAGAGCACTTCGCGCCGTTCGGCATACTGGGCAGCCAATTGACGATAGTAGCTGGGCGGCATGCGCATGGCCACGGCGCCCGCTTCTTGAAGGGGCGCCGCCGCTCCCACGGTGAGGAAATCATGAACTTTGCGAATGGCCGACGTGATCTCCCAGGGAGCGATGGCGTATCCGACTCGCCAACCGGTGACGCTGTACGTCTTCGATAAGCCGTTGATGGTGACCGTCCGCTCTCGCATTCCCGGCAGAGTCGCTATGGCCACGTGTTCGGCGCCGTCGTAGAGGATGTGCTCGTAGATTTCGTCGGTGATGGCAATGACATCCCAGTGGATGCACAGGTCGGCGATGAATTCCAATTCTTGTCGAGTGAATACCTTCCCCGTCGGGTTATTGGGCGTGTTGAGAATGATGACTTTGGTGCGTCGATTGAATGCCGCCTTGAGTTCGTCAGGGTCGAATGTCCAGTCCGGAGGATGCAGGGTGACGAAGCGAGGCGTCGCTCCGGAGAGAATGGCATCGGGGCCGTAATTCTCGTAGAACGGTTCGAAGATGATCACCTCATCGCCGGGATTGATGACGGCCATCATGGCCGCGATCATCGCCTCGGTCGATCCACAGGTGACGGTGATCTCCGTTTCCGGATCGATCTCCAATCCCAGATACCATTTCACCTTTTCGGCCAAGGCGTCGCGAAATGACTTGGCTCCCCAGGTGATGGCGTATTGGTTGATGTCGGCGGCGATGGCCTCCATGGCCGCCCGTTTGATCTCTGCCGGGGCGGGGAAGTCGGGGAAGCCTTGAGCGAGGTTGATCGCCTGGTAGCGGTGAGCCAGGCGCGTCATCTCACGGATGACGGATTCGGTGAAGTGGTCCGCTTTATGCGAGGTGAATTTCCTCGTGCCAGATCGCCCCATCGTCCACTCCGCTCCCCGTCGCTCCCTCCCATGGGGAGGCGAATGAGCTAGTGTAGCAAAAAGTGAGAGCGAAAAGGAAGGCCCTCGTGGTGAACCAGCAGGTACCGAGCGCGGAGAATGAGCGACATACCGGCTAGAGCCCGCGTGGTTCTCTCCATCGGTGATGGCCACATCATGTGATCGCCGATCAAGGAGCATGTCCCCCGGCGGAGACGATCCCTCCGTCTGCACCATCTCAATGGATCAGTGTCGGCGCTCATTGGCTCTCGTTCATCTCGGCGCGCAATTGATCGACCAGGGATCGAATCGCCGGCGCCAGATCGCTCTGTGGAGCGAGGTTCAAGTAGGTTTGGAAAGCGGCGATGGCTTCTCTGAGCGCTTCGATGCGGAGGAGCATATTCCCCAGCAGGTTGTAAAGGGTGGGCTCGGCATCTCCATTCTGCTCGATGGCCATGCGCATATGGACGATGGCCCGTTCCGGCTCGTCCATATCGTCGAGCACCAAGGCCAATCCGGCATGGGCTTCGGGCGAGAAGTTCCCGGCTTGCCGCAATGCTCGCCGATAGGCCGCGAGCGCCTCTTCGTAGAGTCCCTTGCCGTGCAGCGCGCGCCCGAGCACGGTATAGCCTTCGGGATAGACGCCCTGGCGTTCGCCAATCGCCGCCTCGGCTTCGGCCTGAGCTTCGTCGTATTGATGAAGGGCCAGGAACGAGCGGGCCAATCCCACATGAGCCTCGGGGAACGGCGTCCGCCGTTGGAGCGCCAGACGGTACCAGGAGAGCGATGCCTGGTATTTTTTCTCTTCGCGCAACTGCTCGCCTCGTTGATAGGCCAGCTCGGCGGGATCACCGGTGGGACGCAGAATGATCCCAAGACGGCGATATTCCCCGGGGGCCAGCCGCAGATCCAGATGACGCTCGCGCGTGCCCAGCTTGCGCGCTCGCAAGCGATAACGACCCGGTGGCAGATCGGCGATCACCAGATTCCCTCGATGATCCGTCCTCCCGCGGAAAGCCCCGTTCAAATAAATGGAGACCTCCGATGGACTCGTCCGAATGTGCAGGCGCGCCCGTTGGTGCGCCCGGCCCCGGTCGGCATGATCCCATACGGGGGAAGGTGTGGGCGCATCAGAGATGGCGGGAGGGTCTGGAATCCGATGACCGCTGGCCACGTCCGCGCCGCCGAAGAGCAGGAGACCGACTAAAATGAAGCCGAGGGGTCGCCCTCCTCGCCGTAGAGGCGGCGGTAGTGGGCCGCGTTGCGAATCACCGCCTTGACGTAGAATCGCGTTTCGGCCAATGGAATGCGTTCGATCCATTCGTCAATCTCCAGATGCGGATATTGACGGAGCCACTGAGCCACGCGCGTCGGGCCGGCGTTGTAAGCGGCCAGCGCATACTCGATCTTTCCGAACCGTTTCACCATCTGAGCGAAATAGAGCATGCCCAATCGGATGTTCAATTCCGGATCGTACAGGCGCCGGACCGAGACGCGGCGCAATCCATAATGCCGGGCGACGCGTCGTCCGGTGGACGGGATCAATTGCATGAGTCCCCGGGCTCCCGCCCTGGAGCGCGCCTGTTCATCGAAGGCTGACTCCTGGCGAATGAGGCCGGCCATCAAATAAGGGTCCAGTCGATGATGTTCTGCTTCCCGGCGAATGATTTCCCAGTAAGCCAGTGGGAAAAGCAACCGTTCGACTTCGGGAGAAACGCCATCTCCCTGATAGAGCGTGTACTCGGGGTGAACGCGACGCAGGATGCGGATGGCCGCCAGATAACGTCCTCGATGATGATGAAGCCGCGCCAGTTCCAGACCCACCGTGGGCGACTGGGGAGCTCGTTTCCAGGCCGCCGTCAGTTCCTTCAAGGCGAGATCATCCAGGCCGATGAGCCTCAATTCTCGCGCCTTCTGGATATGATTCATTGCCGCCTCGGTCACATTTTCTGTGGGAGGCCGGGCTGGCTTGATATTGGCCAACGCTCGACCCAGCGGCGATCGAGGATCGGGTACCACCGGTTTCACTGTGGGATGGCCGGTTCGAAGACGCTCGATCCGCGTCAGGGCGAATTGGCCGTACATGGTATAGCGATAGCGAGTGAGCAGGCGTTCGAAGAGGGCCAGCGCCCGGTCCCATCGCCCTCGGCGCTCCTCGGCGCGCGCCGCCCAATAGAGAGCCGGGCCAGCGTAACGGGTATTCGGATAACGGATGAGATAGTCGATGAGAACCGTCGCCGCTTCTCGATAGCGTCGATGGAAATAAGCCGTCATGCCTACGCGAAAGGCCGCTTCCGGAGCATATGAGCTGGTCGGCTGGAGATCGAGGAGTTGGCGCAACGCCTTCATGGCCGGGGCTTCCTGATGGCGACGCAAAAAGTATCGACCGCGCGATCGCAGCGTTGCCGCGGCCCAGGAACTGTGAGGGAATCGCCTCACCAACGATTCGCTGACGCTGATGAACGCTGCTTCCAGTCCTCTCCGTCGATAACTCTCGGCCAGGTAGTAGAGCCGTTCCGCCTCCAGCGGAGGAGACAGGCGCAGCGTCTTGAGCACGCCGACCGCCTGACGTAATGCTCGGATGTGATAGAGCGAGATGCCGTAATGGAGTCGCAGCTCTCCGTCTGTGGCCGATTGAGGATAGGCGCGAAGGAAGTCGGTATAGAGTTGCACGACATCGGCATAGGCCCGAGCCTCATAAAGAGCTTCGGCCCGCCGCCGCAATCGCCGGTAAGGGAGAGTGACGTTGCCCTTGACGAGTACGCCGGCAGCCTGGAGCGCTCGTTCGGCCTCCAAAGCTTCGCGGCTCGGTGGAAGGTCCAGATAGATCTCTTCGTAGAGGTTCAGCGCCGTCCGATGATGACCCTGTTCTTCGTAAAGTCGCGCCAGTCGCAGCAGAGCTTGTGGATCTTTGCGCTCGGCGAGAAAGGCCAATCGCGCCATGGCTCGGTCAACCTGTCCTCTCTCAGCAGCCAGCTCCGCCGCGCGAAAGAGGGCGTCCCGAACGTAAACCGAATCGGGATAGCGTTCGACGAGCTGAGCGAATGTGGCTTCGGCGGCCTCGGACCGCCCCCATTGAGCGAGCGCTTCGGCGAGCATGAATAGGGCATGGTCACCTACGCGGAGCCGGTGCTGGAGCTGGTCATCAGAGAGCCATCGGATGGCGGCTTCATATCTCTGAGCCTCGTATTCGATGACTCCACGCAAGAGACGGGCCAATGCTGCTGCGCGCGTGTTCGGATATTGAGATTCGATCTGATGGAGTTGATCTCCCGAAGGGCGCGCGTGCTGTTCGATGAGGGCACGAAGCGACGCCAATCCGGCTTCCTCTCGTTGATCTTCAGTCGTGGCACTCGTCGCTTTGCCGATGGGGGCGGAGAGGAGCAGGAAGGCGATGAAGGCGAGCCGGTAAAAACGACCCCGTTGTAGACGCCACTTCCTCCACATGTGAATGCACCGTTCCTCGGTCAGTCGGCCGGGCTCGTCCGATGGTATCACGAAACCCGCCCGGTGTCACAGCATAACGCAACACGTGGGCTGCGTTCAGCAGCCTCGATTACCGAGCCGAGTGTGAAATCCTGAGCGCGATGCCTTCGCCCGGGTCGGTGACGACCGGGGCGAAGGGCATCACGGGAAACCGCTCCACATCTCTCAAACTTCAGACTTAGGCGCCAATGCGCCGCACGCGACAGTTCAACGAATCGGAGAAGAAGAGGTTGCCGAACGGCCCCATCACTATCCCGCTCGGCCCATTGAGCGTCGCTTGGCTGGCCGGCCCGCCGTCGCCGCCGAATCCGGGGAAGCCGACGCCCGCCACCACACTGAGTTCCCCGTCCGGATTCAGACGCAGGATCATGTGGCTGCCGAAATCGGCGATGTACAGGTTCCCGAGCGCATCCACGGCCAAAGCCTGTGGCCACCGGATGCTGCTCTGAGTGGCCGGACCGGGATGGGGGGCCGTGAACGTCCCATTGCCCGCGACGGTGGTGATAGTGCCGCTCGGATCGACGCGGCGGACGCGATGATCGGCCGTATCGGCGACGAACAGGAATCCCGTCGAGCTCACGGCCACGGCCACCGGTTCCTTGAAGCTGGCCGCCGTGGCGGGGCCATTATCACCGCTGAAGCCGCGCGCGCCATTGCCGGCAACGGTGGTGATGATTCCGTTGACGTCCACCTTGCGAATGCGATGATTCTGGGAATCGGCGATGTACAAATTGCCCAATGCATCCAGTGCCACTCCCGATGGGTAGCTGAGCGTGGCCTCGGTGGCCGGTCCACCATCGCCGCTGAAGCCTTGTTGGCCGGTACCCGCCACCGTGGTGATGATGCCGGTGGTCAGATCCACTCGACGAATACGGTGATTCCCATTGTCGGCGATATAAAGACTCTGCCCCAGCGGATCAACGGCTACATCGGTAGGGGCAGCAAGTTGCGCGTTAGTGGCCGGCTTGTCGTCACCGTTGTATCCCGGTGCTCCCGTGCCCGCTATCGTGGTGATCGTGCCAAAGGGCGTGACCTTCCGGATGACGTGGTTCCCGAGATCGGCAATGTAGAGATTTCCCATTCCATCGGTGGCCAGTCCGGCGGGGCCCTTCAACTGAGCTTGCGTCGCCGATCCACCATCGCCACTGAAACCGCAAACGCCGGTGCCCGCCACCGTGGTGATGGTGCCGCCCGTCTGCGTGAAGCTCAGCGGAGTGACCATGAGCAGCGCGAGGGCCACCATCGTGATCGTAGATGCCCATATGTGCCAACGCCTTACGAGTTTCCTGCCATTTGCTGTGGTCGCCAACATATCAACCTCCTGGTTTCAAAACTCGGCTTCAAAGGAGCACCAGCCCCATGTTACTGAGTGCTCCTCGAAAAGTCAAGAAATTTTTAAAGTGATACTTCATCTCTGCGAATTTAACTCATTGAATGTATTTGCCTAACGCGTGCATTCAAACCGTCACTCTTGAGGCCTCCTCCTCAACCCCGAACTTCATAATAGCAAGCCTCATACCGAAACCGGGGTCACAGAGTTAACCCACACAGAAACATGAGGTTAGCCATAAAAAGGAGGCTTTTTCCGGAACGCTCTTCGGGCAATTGATGAAGCGATCGTTTCAGGAGCTTGGTGGGTATTTCATTTCTGCAGGATGAGACGTCGGAGAAAGCAATTTCTGGTGGAAATTCTCGGTTCCCACGGTGTATAGTAACAGCGATGAATCGCTGGGGAGACGACACGCCGGGCGGCAATGCCCAATCCGGCCGCCGTCATGGGGCGAGATACAAGGGAGAAGCGTATGAGACGAACTGTGCCGATGTGGTTGTTGGTGTGGAGCGGTTTTTTACTTCCGGTGCTCGCTCGACCGGCCTTGGCTTGCGATCGATTCGAACGCAGTGGATTTGGTCTGTTTGAGCAAAGTCGATGGTTTCGCTATGATCCCCGGACGAACACGCTCTTCTTCTATATGAAACTGCGGCGGGTGGTCGAGGGCGTTGATCCCATCTTCGTCCAGCCGTTTTTGAAGAGCGGGGATTTCTTCACCACCATTCTGGTCCTTCCGCGTCAGCCGGTCTCTCTGAGGCGAGGGGAGTGCAAGACGGTTCGCTGGCGGTTGAAGAAGCCCCCGGAGCTCGATTTGAACAGCTTCTTCGAGTACACCGATCTGGAGGATGAGAACGGGCTCCTTCAGGATTACATCTGGCGAACGGATCGGATTGAAGGAACCGTCGCCGGTTCTTCGGCTCTGGCGGCGCAGGTAGAGATTATCTCGTGGCCGATGTTCAATATGGCCACCAAGACGATGACCGAGCCCATCGAGGTCGTCACCAGCGTTGATCTGAGCGACGCTCTACCCGGTTGGGAGGTGATCCGGATCGACCCCGATCCTTCTACGCCGTTCATCCTCTACCCGGGCCAGATGCCGGTGGGAACGATTACCCTTCGACGACCGGCAAGGGGCCCCGAGGGGGTTTCCATCATCCGACCTCGATTGATCGATACGGCTACCGGGAGAATCGTGCAGCAGGTTCACCTGAGATTCAAGGTCGATCGAACGAAGCCGGTGATCATTGGGACGAGGGCCAGCCTCGATGGTGAGGAATGCCGTTTCCGCGTGGTGGCCATGGATGTTCACTCTGGGGTGGCCGATGCCGTAGAGGTGCACGTCTCGGTCAACGGCGGAGCTTGGGAGTCTTATTTTCTCGAGGAATTCGAAGTGGCCGTTGGTCAGGAGCCTGTGGTGGTGGAAACGCGTTGCCTCTCCTGTCGAGCTCCAACGCAATTGGCGACTCGGCTCGGCCCGTTCAAGCCCGGAGATGAGATCTGGTATTACTTCACCGTTCCCGATGAAGCGGGAAATGTGGTCAGCACGAGACCTCGTCGCCTCCTCGTGCCGAGGTGAATGGGCCAGGCCTCAGTTTTTCAGCCGACCGCGAATGCCGAAATTTCCCGCTGCCGACGGCACAGCTTCGTCGACGAGCGTGAAGTGGAGGCCGTCAGTCGAGATGTAGGAGCGACCCCGAGAGGGCGGCGTTTGATCCACGGCGCAGGGTTTGACATTGCGGCGAGAGCGCACGCGGAATCCCACGACGAAATCCCCTGATGCAATGGTGAGGTCGGGGACGTCGTACACGTTGAATTGATCGAGCGAGGAGACGGACGCTTCGACGGTCTGAAGCGCGATGCCATCCAGAGTGGCACTCCCGCTCGGGTTGGCGCCGATGACGATGGACAGGGAATCGCCCACGTTCACTCCCGCATCGCCGGGGAAAAAAATGGCGACTTCGGCCAGCGTTGCCGGATAGACGGCGGGCGTGAGCCGATTCACATAGGAAACCGACCCTCGACCACTGGCCCGAAAGGCGGTCTCGAACGTGCCATCATCGACGGACAGTTCCCCGGCGGGGACTCTCTCCAGGCAGTCAGCAGCTTCTGCCTCCGCGCGGATGAGCGCAATGACCCGGGGGTGGAAATTGAGGGTGGCGCCGGCGGGCGTCAGATGACAGAAGCTCATGATGGTGCCGACCGTCGGAATGGATGGCCCGTTGTAACAGAAGGGCTCCTGACCGTAACATCGATCGATGGGCGGCGAGTAACAGTGGGTGTGCGGGCTCCCGAAATTATGTCCCAGCTCGTGAGCGACCAGATACACATCCTCGACGAAATCTTGCACGGGGAAGTGGACGTTGCCTTTGAGATTACAAACGCTGTATCCATAGGTGCTGTTGCAGAGGGTCGCTTCGTAGGCCGCACCTCCATCGGGCCACTGATCATCGAGAAGCTGAGCAACGTCTCGGGAGATCTGTTTGCGCGTCTGACTCATGTATTGCCGATATCGTATGAGTTGATCCACGGCGTCGATGCCCGCAAAGGGATCCGGTCGCGTCCAGATCGTCAAATGGGTGATGCGCAGTTGTACGTTCACATCGCGTTGATAAATGGCCGAGACCGTACCGTAGAGGTTGGCCACGTAGGTCGTGATCCTGGTCGTGTCTTTGCCAAAGATGCGACTGTAGAGGCCATAATCGACATCCACCATGATCTCGGCCTCCAGGCGATCCGAGGCGGCAGCAGAGAACGCCACGGGCGGATTCTCCGAGAGTTCTTCCGGAACGGTCGAAGTCCCCGCGATGACCTCCGTATGGCAAAACGCTTCTCCAACCGTTGCCCGCTGAACCGGTTGATCGATCATGACTTCTATGAGGCCCTTCTCCGAGATCGAAGGGAAAACTACGCTGGTCCGGTCTCCACGCCAGAGGACGGCCCACCACTCATCTCGGCCCATGGAGAGGAACAGGAAATGATCCTCTTGCTCGGACGAGCGGCCGCAATAGAGTCTCACGTCCGGTCGGGTGAGTTCGCTCTCTCCTCGCCAGGTCACCGTTTTCAGTTGGGCGTCCGGTGCGAAAACGTCGAACGGTTGCATGAGGAAAGTTTCAGGGCGACGTTCAGGTGATGCCCACATCGTGAGAACAAATGGCCTCTCCGGTAAAGGATTTCCGGCCACGAGTTCCATCCGCCGCGCTCCCCGAACGCCAACCAGTGCGCTCACATCCTCTTGTGCCACCATGGCGTAAGTGTGCTGGGAAGAAGAGGGAAGATGTCGGGTGAGCGGCGGCTGGCGTTGAGGGTATCCCCAGAAGGCGAGCAACAGAATGGTCAGGGCTGATGAGAGGTGCTTGGTGATGATCGTGTGTTCGGTCATAGCGTTTCCTCGCCGTTTCATCTGCAACTTCTGTACCAGCGACAAAGCATCTTCATTGACCGTGGCGGACCTTCGGTAATCAATTGGGAGGAGGGAGATTAGTCAGGAGCAGCCGATCTCGATGCCTGGGGAGGGGGTGAAGAGGGATTTCAGCAATGAAACCTTCATTTCATTCTTCTCATTCTTCGCCGGGAGGCAATGGTGCTCTGGTCGTGTGGAGAAACGCGACCAGGCGCTCGCACGCCGGCCGAGAGGCGATGGTTCTTGAAGCGGCTGGGAAGAGAGACAAAAAAAGTGGCCAAAAGCTCTACACTCTTGGCCACTTGATGGCCTCGTATTTGCCCCAAACGTAGGGGGTGTCTTATCGGCTACCGGGGGCTCACTTTTCTCACTCGGAAATTGCCCGCATCGGAGATATAGAGGTTGCCCGATCCATCCACGGCGATACCGCTGGGCAGGTTGAGACGGGCCTGACGGGCGGGGCCGCCATCGCCGCTGAAGCCTCCAAACAGTGGGCTCCCACTGCCCACCACCGTGGTGATGATGCCGTCGGGGGTGACACGGCGGATTCGATGACTGGCGTTCTCGGCAATATAGAGATTCCCGGCCTGATCAACGGCGACATCAATCGGCCACCGAACGACGGCTTGACTGGCCGGCCCACCATCGCCGAGTTGTTGTTCGCTGGAAATATTGAACGTTCCATTCCCGGCGACCGTGGTAATCGTGCCGTCGGCGCTGATCCGGCGGACGCGCTGATTGAAGAAGTCGGCGACGAACAGATCGCCACTCGGACCGATGGCCAGGCCGCGGAGCCCATTGAATGCCGCTGCCGTGGCGGGGCCGCCATCGCCGGCAAATCCACGGGCGCCGCTTCCCGCCACCGTGGTGATGATGCCGGTGGCGCGATCGACGCGGCGAATGCGATTATTGCCCACATCGGCGATGTACAGATTTCCTTCGGCGTCCAGTGCCAAGGCCGATGGATTCATGAGCCGAGCGGCTGTGGCCGGTCCTCCATCGCCGCTGAATCCGGGTTCTCCCGTTCCCGCCACCGTGGTGA
>RFHM01000065.1 GCA_003696865.1 Acidobacteriota bacterium
CATCTATTTTCATCCACGTTCGTTCATAACTTCCGCTTCGGTTACTTGCGCAATCGAGCGACGACACTGCCCTTTCCCGAGAATGTTCCTCTCATGCTGCTTGATGATTTCACCTTGGGATTTGGGGCTGACTTCTTCATTCCGCTCGATTTCGAGGACAATGCGTTCAATTTCAAGGAAACGTTGATGATCACCCGCGGCGCCCATGGTATCAAACTGGGCGTGGAGTACAATCACGATCTGGAAAACAGCACCTTCGATGCCGTGAGTCGGGGATTGTATGAGTTCTCCAGCCTGCTCGACTTCGTCGACGACGAGCCCTACTTGCAATTCCAGCACATCGATCCCATGACCGGGCAGAGCATCATCGACAGCCCCAACCGTCGTCGCCATTTCCGCCGTCGCGATTTCGCCTGGTTCATTCAGGACGATTGGAAGGTGAGCAGCAACTTCACGCTCAATCTGGGAATGCGGTATCAGTACTTCGGAGTGATCAAGGAGACGAACGGGAAACAAGCGGGAATTCACTTCGGTGAAGGGAGCACATTCGCCGAGCGATTCGCCAATGCCACGTTTGGTCCCCGAGAGGAGATGTACCAGCCGGATCGCAATAATTTTGCGCCGTCGTTCGGGTTCGCCTGGGATCCCCGGGGAGCCGGTCAGTTCGTCGTCCGAGGGGGCTTCTCCATCAATTACGATCGCATCCACTCGGATCTCCTCACCGAGCCGAGCCGATTCACTCCGCCCTTTGGCGCTTTCGCCGTGGCCGTGCCCATTGCCGGTATCTGTCAGGCGCCAATCCCGTATTCGGTCGAAGATGTCATCAAGTTCCCGCCGACTCCCCATCCCGATTTCGCCGCTCCATTGAGTCCTCGAGGAGGATTGAGTCTGTGTCGATTCTCGCCTTTCTTCCTCGATCCCAACCTGCGAACGCCCTACGCTGAGGATTGGAACTTGACGCTCCAGATCGCCTTGGCTCGCGATTGGGTTCTGGAATTGAGCTATGCGGGGAGTGCCGGCCACAAACTCACTTATGCGGACGATCCCAATCGCTTCAACGGCGATCTGCTCGATGGGGTCGAGGATCGATTGAATCCCGATCTGCTCTGGGTGTCGTATATGACATCGGACACCGACTCGATTTATCACGGTGGAACGGTGCAGATCAAGAAGCGATTCAGCCACGGATATCTGATCCAGGCCAGCTACACGTTCGGCAAGGTGCTCAACTACCAGGATGACCCCTTCGCCGGAGACTTCATTGGTGCGGGCACCGGTTACTTTGGCTCCAACGATGTGACCAATCGGGCGGCGGAGCGGGGACGTTCCTCGTTCGATATTCGTCATCGATTCACCGCCAACTTCGTCTGGGAGATCGGCGCGTTTCGGAGTCGTGGACCGCTGTTCCGGGCTCTGTTGGGAGGGTGGCAACTGAACGGCGTCGTCTCCTACGAGACGGGACGCCCGTTCACCGTGTTCAACACGGCGTTCGCTCCGGTGGGCGATTATAACCTGGATGGTGGTGGAGGCACGCAGGCGACGTCTTACGATCGCCCCAATACTCCGGCTTTCGGAAATACCGTGGGGTGTCTCGGCCCACACGCCTATATCCGAGGGTTGTTTAAACCGTCGGATTTTCCCATTCCCGAGCCGGGAGTGCCGGGAGATCTCGGCCGCAATACGTTCTGTGGTCCGGACTTCGCCAGCGTGGATTTCTCCTTATTCAAGAACTTCAACGTTCCGTTCTTCGGCGAGGCGGGGAAGGTGCAGTTCCGGTTCGAAGCGTTCAATCTATTCAATCGCGTCAACTTGTGGTTGCCGGATAACGACCTGGCGGGAGATCCGTTGACCTTTGGCAAATCGACGCAAGCGTATATTCCTCGCGAATTGCAGTTCGGGTTGAAGCTCATCTGGTAGTTGCCCGGGTGGAGATGAAGAATGAGCTATGAGGTCGAGCGGGTCAAGTTCATCGTCCTCGCCGTAGTGGGCGTCCTCTTCTTCATGGGGATTCGCGTCGGGGGGCGGGATAATGGGCGCGCTGTGCTAAGGGAGAGGTGTGCCCCGTGTCACCAACCTGACGAGCAAGGGAGGTTGAGTCGTATCGCGTTCCAACGCAAGACCCCCGAAGGCTGGCAAATGACCATCACTCGGATGCAACGCCTCCATGGCGTTCGGCTCACTCCCGATGAGAAGAGGACGCTCATTAAATACCTCAGCTCGGAGCAAGGCCTCGCCCCCGCCGAAGTGAAACCATTCGCTTATCTGTTGGAGCGGCGAGACTGGCTCACCGAGACGGTGCCTAGCGAGAGGAGGCGAATGCTCTGTGCTCGTTGCCATAGCTACGCCAGGATCGCCCTCCAGAGGCGGACGCCGGCCGAATGGACGCGCCTCGTCCACTTCCATCTCGGTCAGTTCCCGACCATCGAATACCAGGCCGGTGGGAGGAACATCGCCTGGTTCGAAGAAGCGTTGAAGGAAGCTCAAAAGTTGGCCGAGGAATTCCCCTACGAATCGGAGACCTGGGCGCGTTGGAAACAAAGGGCTCACCCTCCTCTCAAGGGAGCCTTTGGGGTCATCGGTTATCAGCCCGGCCGGGGCATGTACACCGGTGAAGTGACGCTCACCGACCTCGGTGACGACGAGTACGAGGAAATCCTGAAATGGACATTCGCCGATGGTCGCCAGGTCTCGGGAAGAGGGAGAGTGATTCTGTACGCCGGTTACGCCTGGCGGAGTAGCGTGAAGCTGGATGATGGGACGAGCATCAGAGAGGTCCTTCATCTCTCCGATGATGGGCGGACGCTCATCGGTCGATGGTTCCTCGCTCAGCATGAAGAGATTGGAGGCGACGAGACGCTCGTTCGGCGTGGAGAGACGCCCCGCATTCTGGCCGTGCATCCTCCGGCGGTGAGACGAGGAGCATCTCCCGCGACCGTCCAGATATGGGGGATGAATTTTCCGCCTCACATCAGGCCGACCGATATCAGTCTGGGAGAGGGCCTGGCCATCCAGGAGATCGTTCGCTCCGATGAACGGAGCGTCGTGGTTCGGATTCGCGTCGATGAGCGAGCGGCCATCGGCCCGAGAGATGTGAGGATCGGCGCTGCTGAAGCCAGGGCCCATCTCGTCGTCTACGATCACATCGACTATATCAAGATCCATCCACAACGAGCACTGGCCCGGATTGGCGGGACGACGGCTCCCAAGCAACTCCAGCAGTTCGAAGCCATCGCCTTCTCCAATGGCCCTGATGGCCAGAAAGAGACCGCCGATGATCTGCGCATTGGCCCGGTGAGCGTACGATGGGCGATGAAGGAATTCCCCACCGGGCTGGGAGATCGCGATGTGGAGTTCGTGGGCTCCATCGACCAGAATGGGTTGTTCACTCCCGCCGATGAAGGGCCCAATCCCCAGCGCCGATATCAAACCAATAACGTCGGCGATGTCTGGATCGAAGCTGCGTTCCAACGCTCGGATGGCCGGGTGCTCAAGGCCAGGGCATACGTGATCGTCACCGTGCCCCGGTGGGTGAAACCGCCGCTCAGATGAGGATCGTGACGGTCAGGATGGACGCCATGAGCGAAAACGTGATGCGATTGAGGTCCGAGAACATCCACCAGGTCGTGGTGGGAGGGAGAGCGTATCTGCTCGTCGTCCCGCACACGGCTCTTTTTCAACTGGACGATGTGTCATCGGCGGTGCTCGATTATGTGAAGCGACATGGTGCGGTCCGGCGAGAACAGATCTTTCGCGATTTGGCAAGCGCTCACGGTCTGGAGGCGCTCCAGGATGTACTCGGCGAACTCGCATCGTTGGGAGTGATCGACACTGGTCAGCAAAATGGCCACGCTGCCGACGCGCTTCCTCTTGGGGATCGAGGAACGCTGACGACGCTGGTATTGAACGTGAGCAACCGGTGTAACATGGGTTGCCATTATTGCTATGGAGGCGGATTTCAGGATCTCCAATCGGGGCAGAAGATGTCCTGGCCGGTGGCCAAAAGGAGCGTCGACTTTCTCCTCCAACGTTCAGGCTCTCACCGCAAAGTCACCCTGGTATTCTTCGGTGGCGAGCCGCTGTTGAACTTCGAGCTCATCAAACGCATCGTTCCCTACGCTCGGAACCAAGCCGCAGAGCGCGGACTGCTCGTCGATTTCACCATCACGACCAACGGGACGGGATTGACCGGGGAAGTGATCGACTTTCTCAAGCGCCATCGATTCGGCGTCACTGTGAGTCTGGATGGTCCCAAAGAGATTCATGATCGACGCCGTGTTTTCAAGAATGGTCGCGGGACCTATGAGGTCATCCTGCCTCGCATTCGCGCCTTGTTGAACGAGTACCGTGATCGACCAATCGGGGCGCGCGTCACCCTCACCAGAGGGGTGACGGCGGTTGGTGAGATCTTCGCTCATCTCATCGATCTGGGGTTTGCCGAAGTCGGCTTCTCTCCGGTGACTTCTGGGCCGAGTCAAAGCTATACGCTCACCGAGGCCGAGTTGGAGCACATTTTCGCCGAATTTCAGGAACTCGCCGAGCAGTTTCTCGAGAAGGCGTTGAACGATGAGTATCTCGGTTTTTCGAATGTGAGCCAGATCATCACCGACTTCGCCCGAGGAACGAGTAAGACGCTCCCTTGTGGAGCAGGCCTGGGATTATTGGACGTCGATCACAACGGGGACATCTATCTTTGCCATCGATTCGCCGGTACGCCGGGCGTTGCTCCCTTGGGGAACGTCGGAAATGGAGGTCCTCATTTCGTTCGCATCCGAACGTTTTTGAACGCGGCGCAGACCACACGTCAAACGGCGTGTCATCAGTGCTGGATTCGAAGGATGTGCGCCGGCGGCTGTTACCACGAAGCATTAAGCAGATATGGAGATCCCTTCCATCCCAATCTGCACTATTGTGATCTGTTGCGGCAATGGATGGAGACGGGATTGCGCATCTATCTGGAAATCATGCAGAAGAATCCCGATTTCATATCGAAATACCTGGAACCGAGGCGAGTCGATTATGAAACACTTTGATCCCGTCAATGAGAAAGCCAAGAAGATGGCTTCTTCGCTCTCGGGCGATGAGACGTTCGACGTCGTGGGCCTGCAACAGCCTCTGGGCTGTGCGGCGACGTTCGATCCCGGCTGGGAGGTTGATCCTTTCGGGGGCGTGAACAACCTGTGTCAACCGATGGAATCCGATCTTTACGGCTGCTCGGATCCCTGTTGGTGGCCGGCTCAGTTGCCCGATACTTTGAACACATATCCGAGTTGGAGCGATCAGTGCGCTGCCGTCATCCAGGACTGGCGGAAGCTGGATACCGTGTTCCCCGAAATCGACACCGATCGCTGATCGAAGAGGCCATGGGGAGTGGAGATGAACCGAAGGTCTTTCGCGATTGAAGGGGAGGGACGAGGACGATGAATCGTTCGTTGAGCCCGTTGGTTGTGGTCTCAATTCTTCTCGCCAGTACGTTCTTCTCGTTTCCGCGAGTCGAAGCGGCGGGTGGCGATTGGATCATTGCCGCCAGCCATCCGAACATCGTCTACGTCATCGATGGGACCACCGATGACGTCATTCGACGAATTCCCCTATCCGGTCCCGGCTATCCCTATCAGATTGCCATCGATCCTCCTCGAAAGCGGGCCTATGTGATCACCAACAAGTGGGAGAGCATCGCCATCGTAGATCTGGACGCCGGTCGGGAGGTCGGCACCATCGAACTCTCACATGGTGCGGAGAGAGTCAAGGCCATGGCCCTGGCGGTTCATCCGAGCGGCGAGCGACTGTATGTCTACGAAGTCCCCACGCTGTTGGGCCTCGATCGCTTGGAGGTTCGACCGACCCGTCTGGAAGAGTTCGGGTTGCCCACCGGGAAGTCGTTGCGGACGATTCCCGTGCCCCGGCAGGTCACCATCCTCGCCGTCGCGCCCGCTGGAGAGAAGCTCTATGCCTTCGCTCAGGACGCCTATGTTGTTGATCTCCAGCGAGGGCGCATTACGGAGACGATCCCGTTAAAGCATGTCGGCATCACCGGGCTGGGCGAGCCCGATATCCTCAGCGTCTGGCCGAACTATGAGCAGACGCAGATTCTCTCGCTGGTCTATAGCGTGGAGAATCGGATCAAGCCGGACGCTCCTCTTCTCGGCATCGTCAACGTCGATCTGGCGACGGGTTCAACTGAATGGATTGAACTGGAAACGGTTCATCGCATCATATTCAGTTCGGTCATCTCGCCGTCGAAGAAAAAAGCCTATCTCGTCTACACGACGTTGAGTCGCGTCGACTTGGAGAAAAAAAGGCTGGAGCGGATAGTCGACCTGGACCACACCTACTACGTAGTCAACATCAGCAGTGACGGAAAAAAGCTATACATTGGTGGAGCGCAACCGGATATTGCTGTCGTCGATGCCGAGAGCCTGAAAGTGATCAAAAAGATAAAACTCCGAGGCGATCAATCGATCGCCTCTCTGCGCGTCATGACGATCGGGCGTTAGGTTGGATGAGGACCGGGTGGGAGTCAGTGGGGATCTTGTCGGGTATTGAGTGGACCTCTCCCATGAGGGACATATCTCATCAAACGCGCCCCCACTGGCTCCCACAGGGTCTCTGGAGCGCCCGGCATGGGAATCCGCGCGTGGAGATGTGCACCATAATTCCGTTCAAAGGAGGGGAACTATGGGAGTCGCAAAGCCAGAGCATCGCATTCATCCGGAGGTGAGCCAGTTCCTGGCGAAGCCCCGAAAGTTGTTGATCGGAGGACAATGGGTCGAAGCTGCTTCTGGAAAGACGTTTCCCGTCTTCGATCCGGCAACGGGAGAGGTTCTGACACACGTCGCCGAAGGAGATAAGGAGGACATCGATCGTGCCGTGAGAGCGGCGCGCCGAGCCTTCGAGTCGGGGCCATGGCGCCGGATGACGCCATCCGAACGCGGACGCCTCATCTGGAAACTGGCCGATCTGATCGAGGAACACCTGGAGGAATTCGCCGAACTCGAAACTTTGGATACCGGGAAACCCATCACTGCCGCTCGCGCCGCTGACGTTCCGTTGGCCATCGATCTGTTCCGCTATATGGCCGGCTGGGCGACCAAGATCGAAGGGAATACCATTCCTCTCTCGGTGCCCTACACGCCGGGGGCAGAGTACTTCGCCTACACGGTGCGCGAACCCGTCGGAGTCGTTGGTCAGATCATCCCCTGGAACTTTCCTCTGTTATTGGCCGCCTGGAAGCTGGGGCCGGCATTGGCCACCGGCTGCACGAGCGTCTTGAAGCCGGCCGAGCAAACGCCGCTCACTGCTCTCCGACTGGGTGAGTTGATCCTCGAGGTGGGGTTCCCCGAGGGCGTCGTCAACATCGTCCCCGGTTATGGTGAGACGGCGGGCGCGGCACTGGCGGCCCATCCGGGAGTTGATAAGGTCGCCTTCACCGGCTCGACCGAGGTGGGAAAGCTCATCGTGCAGGCGGCGGCCGGCAATCTCAAGAAGGTTTCGCTCGAGCTGGGCGGCAAGTCGCCGAACGTGGTGTTCAAGGATGCCGATCTCGACGTCGCCATCCAGGGTGCGGCCAATGCCATTTTCTTCAACACCGGCCAGGTGTGTTGTGCCGGCTCACGGCTCTATGTCGAGCGCGCCATCTTTGACCGGGTGGTAGAGGGCGTGGCCGAACACGCCAAGAAGCTCAAAGTCGGACCGGGACTCGATCCGAGCACGGAGATGGGGCCGCTGGTTTCCGAGGAGCAACTGAATCGAGTCTGTGGCTATTTGGCATCGGGGTTTGCTGAAGGAGCCAAGGCCGTCGTCGGTGGGAACCGGTGGGGTGATAAGGGGTATTTCATCGAACCGACCATCCTGGTCGATACCCGGCCGAACATGAAGATCGTTCAGGAAGAAATCTTCGGTCCGGTGGTCACGGCCATGTCATTCGAGGAGATGGACGAGCTCATCCCAGCGGCCAACGACACCATCTACGGTCTGGCCGCCGCCGTCTGGACGCGCGATCTCAGTAAAGCCCATCGTGTCGCTGCACAGCTTCGCGCGGGTACCGTCTGGATCAACTGCTACAACATCTTTGACGCAGCGCTTCCGTTCGGCGGCTATAAGCAATCGGGATGGGGACGTGAAATGGGACATGACGTGTTGGAGTTGTACACCGAGGTGAAGGCCGTCTGTGCCCGGTTGTGAGTGTTCCGGATGGGCCATTTCGGCGACCACACTTCGCGGGGATATTCGTTGCCCACGCCGCGTCTGCTCTCCGATCGAGCGGCGGGTCCAGAGATGGCATCTTCGAGTGAATGGGCTATGCCGGCCGCCGACCGGGCGATCGACGTCGTGAGGGAATGCCCTCGCCGACGCGGATGTGTCCATCGCGATTCGATGTTGAGAAAAGTGGGCGAACTCGGCATAATGCATCTTCGGAGGTGTGGGGAATGACGACGAAAAGCTATGCCTGCGAAGGTTCTCAGACGCCGCTATGGGGGATGACCATCGGCGAGGTTCTCCAGAGGACGGCGGGACGCCATCCGGAGAATGAGGCTCTGGTCGTCAAGCACCAGAGCGTCCGATATACGTATCGGGAGTTTCAAGAGATCGTTCGTCGGGCAGCTCGAGGATTGATGGAACTCGGCGTAGAGAAGGGCGATCGCGTCGCCATTTGGGCCACAAATTATGCCGAGTGGGTGATCACACAGTTTGCCACGGCTTATGTTGGAGCCATTCTGGTGAACATCAATCCGGCCTATCGCGTGTACGAGCTCGAGTATGCTCTCAAGCAATCGGAGACGCAGACGCTCCTTCTCATCAAAGGATTCCGGGACTCCGATTATGTCTCCATGCTCTACGACGTATGTCCGGAAGCCAGGCGGGCGCGACCGGGTGAATTGAAGTCGGAGAAGCTGCCCTATCTCAGGAATCTCATTTTCATCGGGGAGGAAGAAAAGCCGGCGGGCATGCTCGGTTGGGCGGATCTGATGGCCATGGGAGATGAGGTTTCCGATGAAGCGCTCGATGAACGAGCGGCCTCTCTCGGGTTCGATGATCCCATCAACATCCAGTACACATCGGGAACGACCGGCTTCCCCAAGGGAGCCTTGCTCACCCATCATAATATCGTCAACAACGCGCTGTTCATCGGGCGATCCATGAACGTGACGGCTCGGGATCGGATTTGCATTCCGGTCCCGTTCTATCACTGTTTCGGAATGGTATTGGGCAATATGGTCTGTGTGGTCAATGGGGCGACCATGGTCATTCCGGCCGAATATTTCGATCCTCTGGCCACTCTGGAGACTGTTCACCAGGAGCGATGCACGGCGTTGTATGGTGTCCCCACGATGTTCATTGCCGAGCTGGAACATCCGGAGTTCGAGCGCTTCGACCTCCGTTGCCTGCGAACCGGGATCATGGCTGGATCTCCTTGTCCCATCGAGCTCATGAAGAAAGTGGTGGAGCGAATGCACTGTCGCGAGATGACCATTGCTTATGGATTGACCGAGGCGTCTCCAGTGATCACGCAGACCAGAGCCGAAGATCCCATCGAATGGCGCGTGACCACCGTTGGTCGCCCATTGCCCTATACGGAAGTGAAGATCATCGATCCGCAAACCGGTCAGATCGTTCCGCGCGGCGTTCAGGGCGAACTCTGCACGCGAGGCTACTTGGTGATGAAAGGATATTACAACAATCCGGAGGCCACCCGCGCGGCCATCGATGAGGATGGGTGGCTTCATACCGGCGATTTGGCCACCATGGATGAGCGGGGCTACATTAAGATCACCGGTCGCGTCAAGGACATGATCATTCGTGGTGGGGAGAATATCTATCCTCGGGAGGTGGAAGAGTTCCTCTATACGCATCCGAAGATCAGCCAGGTGCACGTCATCGGCGTACCTGACGCCAAGTATGGGGAAGAGGTCATGGCCTGGATTCAGCTCAAACCGGGAGAGGAAGCTACCGCCGAAGAGATTCGGGAATTCTGTCGCGGCAAGATCGCCCGATACAAGATCCCCAAGTACATCAAATTCGTGGACGCCTTTCCCATGACGGTGACCGGTAAGATTCAAAAATTCAAAATGAGGGAGATGGCCGTAAAGGAGCTCGGCCTGGAGGAGGCAGCGAGGACGGAAACGGCATGATCGCACCATGATGGTGTCGACGCAACATTGCCCGGAGGAATGGTGATGACCGCTCAGGGACCAAACATGAGGAATTATGACGAGACGTATAGATCGTTTCGATGGAGCATTCCCGAGCGATTTAATTTCGCCTGGGATGTCGTCGATCGGTGGGCCACCGACGAGCAACGGCTGGCTCTCTATTGGCTGAGCCGAGAGGGAGAGGAGAGAACATTCACCTTTGCCGATTTCAGGGAACTCTCCAATCGATTCGCGAATATGGTGTGGCATCTGGGCCTGAAGAAAGGCGATGTGGTTCTGGTGATGTTGCCGCGCCGTCCGGAATGGCAGGTGGTGATGCTGGGATTGATGAAGCTGGGGATTGTCCCCGCCCCTTGCACGACGATGCTCAGGCCGAAAGACATCGAGTATCGCGCCAACCTCGCCGAGGCCAAAGCGATCATCACCGACCCGGCCAATGCCGATAAAGTGGAGGAGGTGAGAGCTACCTGTCCAACCCTGGAGCATTTGATTCTGGTCGGTGGAGAGCGGACCGGTTGGGTGAGCTACGAGCGGGGGATGGACGAGGCCGCGCCCGATGTGGTCGATGTAGAGAAGACCAGGAGCAGTGATCCGGCGCTCCTCTATTTCACTTCCGGCACCGTCGGAGGGCCGAAAATGGTGCTCCACAATCATGGGTATGCGCTGGCCCATCGGTTGACGGGAGAGTACTGGCTCGACCTGAAACCCTCCGACCTCCACTGGAATCTCTCGGACACAGGATGGGCCAAGGCCGCCTATAGCACGTTGTTTGGCCCGTGGAATATGGGGGCGACAGTGTTCATGTTCGAAGGCGGTTTCGATCCCGAGCAGACGTTGGACATCCTCCAACGGTATGGCATCACCGTCTTTTGTGC
>RFHM01000415.1 GCA_003696865.1 Acidobacteriota bacterium
GGATGTGATGTGGCTGAGCAATTGATTCATGATGGGCATCAGGTTACAATTATTGAACTCCTATCCCATATTGGGAGAGGAATTGAGGCAATTACCCGTCGATGGTTGTATTATGAATTCCGAAGGGCGGGCGTGAATATTTTGACTAAGCACAAGGTGATGCGCGTGAAGGAAACCGCTGTAGTCGCCACTGACGAACACGGGCGCGAGCGGCACGTTCACTGTGATTCTGTCGTACTCGCCATGGGGTATCGTCCGAGTGACGATCTGGCGTTTTGTGAGGAGGAAACATTTCCCGTGAAGGTCTATCGTGTTGGCGATTGTGCTCGAATTGGTACGATATTAGATGCTGTCAGTCAAGGGGCGCATCTCGCGGCGAAGCTATGAGTTCAAAAGTGCGCATTTCTGGGACGGAGAGAGCAGCGAGGTATCCTGAGGGCGCGAGCGAGAGCTTCGGATTTCCATTCGAAAGCATCGCCCGGTATGGATACTGAGCCCTATATAAACTCGATATGGTACCGAGTTTCTCCCTCATCGAGAGTCTTTGTTTGAATATGTGGATTGAACCGGGCAAGGCCCGGGCAACTTTCCCTTCGGGTTGGTGCAAATCGATTCTAGGAATGCCCTCTTTCATGATACAGGACA
Source organism: Acidobacteriota bacterium (assembly GCA_003696865.1). GTDB lineage: Bacteria > Acidobacteriota > Blastocatellia > HR10 > J050 > J050. The sequence continues at coordinate 646 of RFHM01000415.1, forward strand.
TCGCCTTGTGGCGAAGGACGAACGAGTCCTATAAGGTCAGGCGTCGATGCGCTGGGGAACGCCCGAGCGAATGCTTCGGCGACTTAGGCAATTATAATAGGAGGTCGATAGGTGGTCCGAACAAAAGAACGAGTAGCAGAAAGCTCCTCAGAGGCGCGTGACCGACTCACGGAAATTTTGGACGCGGCTGCGGAGTTATTTTACAAACAGGGCTATCATGCCACGACCGTCCAGGATGTCGCTGATCAAGTAGGAATGCTGAAGGGATCCCTCTACTATTATATTAAGTCTAAGGAGGATTTGCTTTACGCGACCCTGGAACAGGTTATCACTCGGGGCGATGATTATCTCGTCCACAAGTTGGCGGGAAGCGAAAATCCGGTGGATAAACTGCGTCTTGCCATGGAAGCCGAGATCGAGTATATCATTCAGAATCAAGTGACTGTTGGACTTTTCCTTCACGAATTCCATGTACTGTCCAGTCAAAGGCGGCGCCGGATCCTGGCCAAGATGCGCCAGTTCGAAAATCGTATTGTGGCCATCATTGAGGAGGGACAAGCCGCGGGTCAATTCATCGATGTTAATCCTCGATTGGCTGTCTACGGGATCCTAGGGATGTGTAATTGGATTTACCGCTGGTACCGGCGTTCCCGAGGGATGAGCTTAGACGAGATTAAATCCGTATTCACGCGCATTGTCCTGGAGGGGATGGTCAAGGCCTGAAGAGCCGGAAAGTCGTGGCCTCCAATTCGCCATCGACACTCAGTCGGTGTCATCGCAGTAAGGGAGAGATTCGGTGTATATGTTCATCTACATGGTCATCGGAGGTGTGCTATGGTAACGAGCGCGTCTGAGTGGGGAACAGTAAATTCCGGTCAACTCAACTTCGATTTGGGCAAGGAGAAAGAATTTCTTCGGCAGAATATTCGTGAGTTTGTCGAGCGCGAGTGTCCGAGAGAATATGTGCGAGAGCTCGATGAAAAGGAAGAGTACCCGGAGCGTGTCTGGCAAAAGCTCGCCGAGTATGGGTTCTTGCAGATTCCCATCGAAGAGCAATATGGGGGCGTTGGTGGGGACATCGTTGATATGGTCATCGTAACCGAGGAGTTGGCTCGCCGCAGCGGGGCCATTGGGTTAGTCTTTTTCATGTCAAGTTGTTTTGGGGCGAAGACGCTCTCCATTGGGGGAACCGAAGAACAGAAAAGGAAATACCTCCCCCAGCTTGCCGAGGGGAAGATCCGGTTCGCCATCTCGTTGACCGAACCTGACGGAGGGACAGACGTCGCTGGGGCAATGAAAACACGGGCGGTGGAGCGCGGAGACCATTTTGTCGTCAATGGTCAAAAAGTCTGGACGACGGCAGCCAAGGAATCTGATTATTTGATCCTCTTTGCGCGCACCAGTGAGCGGACTCAGAAAAGAATCGATGGTATCTCTGTCTTCCTAGTGGACAGCAAAAGTCCCGGCATCAGCATGCGCAAGCTCGAAAAAATCGGCATTCGAGCCACTCCCTCGTATGAGGTCTTTTATGATAACGTGCGTGTGCCCAAGGAGAATCTCATCGGTGAGCGCGATAAAGGGATGTACCAGATGTTTCCCATGTTGAATAACGAACGTATCCTCACGGCAGCTCTCTGTCTTGGAGAGGCCCAAGCAGCATTTGAAGATGCCTTGGCCTATGCTCAAGAGCGATATGCGTTTGAGCGCCCCATTGGGCAGTTCCAGGCCATTCAACACAAGCTCTCGTGGATGCGCACCAAAGTAGAATTGGCTCGACTCATCACCTACAAGGCGGCTTGGCTCCAATCACTAGGAAGAGACTGTGCTATTGAAGCGAATATGGCCAAACTGGTAGCCGCCAATTTTGCTTGTGAAGTTGCCGATATGGGGATGCAGATTCTGGGAGGATACTGTTACAGCCGCGAGTATGACATGCAACGGTACTGGCGCGATTGTCGGTTGCATAAAGTAGGACCTGTCTCCGATGAAATGGTCCTCAATTTTATCGGCGAAAAACTGGGCCTTCCACGGAGTTATTGATTTATGGAGACATTACGCGATCGAGTGGCTATCGTTACCGGTTCGGGACGCGGCATTGGGCGGGCAACGGTGTTGAAACTCGCCTCACTGGGAGCCCGCGTTGTCATCAACGATGTGGATGAGGAGCCGGCTCGCGAAGTTGAGCAAATTGTGCGAGACCAAGGAGGGGAGGCCGTGGTGGCCCTAGGGAATGTGGTCCGCCCAGAAGACGCCAATGCCATCGTCCAAGTCGCCCTCCAGGAGTATGGTCGGCTTGATATTTTGGTGAATAATGCCGGTATTACACGGGATGCCATGATCCACCGCATGACGGATGAAGAGTATGATATGGTGATGGATGTGGTCTTGCGCGGCACGTTCAATTGCACGCGAGCCGCTGCCGGATATTTTCGCCGCGCGGCTAAACGAGATCGTGAGCGGGGGCTTCGCATCCACCGCAAGATCGTCAACGTGACGTCCATCGCGGGGATTCATGGAGCTGTGGGAAATGCCAATTATGCAGCGGCTAAGGCTGGCGTCATTGGGTTGACCAAAGCCGCCGCTCGAGAGTTAGCCCCCTTTTTGGTCAATGTGAACGCCGTTGCTCCTGGGTTCATCGAGACGCGGCTCACGGCAGCGCGAGACGAAACAGCGTCTTCGAAGTTCGGTATCCCTGCTGCGGTACGTGATCGCATCCTCGAACAAATGCCTTTTGGACGCGCTGGCACGCCAGAGGATGTAGCTCATGCTATTGCCTTCTTGGCCTCGCCGGAGGCCGATTTCATCACTGCTCAGGTATTGCAGATTGATGGAGGCTTGGAATTCATCAATGTGGTAGGTTAAATCCTCTCTTTATGTGGAGGTGTAATTATGCCTGAACTCAAGTTCGATCATGTGGCCTTCTTAGTCCGAGATTTGGATCGTGCCGTGAAAGACTATCAAGAGATCCTCCAGGTTCTCGATCCCGAGCAGGCCCAGAATATTGTTTGGGCCGAGGGTGAAGAAGGGGGGTATAAACTTCGTTGGGCCACTTTCGTTAATCCTCATGGAACGTCGCTCCAGTTCTTCGAGAGCGAGAATCCCGCCGATCAAAAACTACTCGATAAATATGGTGAGCGCGTTCATCACCTCGCCTTCACTTCCAGTAATATTAAACAAACGGTCCGAGATTTAGAGAAAGCGGGCATTCCGTTGACGAGTACAGAGCTGACCAATCCGAGCAATATCCCTTGGCTCAAATGGACATTCATCCCACCGAAGAAAGCTCATGGTGTTCTCATTGAGGTAGCCACTCGGTATAAGGTCGAGGGCGATCATTGGATACCACACCCGGAAAATGAATCTTGTGAGGAGTGAGCGCGGTTATGCCGGAATTGGAAACCCTCAAAGAGCGGTTCTTTGAACCCGAAATCGAGCTTATGCCTCGACAGCA
>RFHM01000416.1 GCA_003696865.1 Acidobacteriota bacterium
GGCCATCGATGGCGATGGCCCGCCCGCGCTCCCCGGCCGGCTGGAAGGAGAGAATCCGCCGATCGAGTCGTCGGGAGAAGACATCGGTCAATTCGCCCGCCGGATCGCTGAAAATGACGATGGGCTCGCGCCCGACCTCGTCATTGATCACCCCATGCCGCTCGATGAGCGAGAGAGGATAGGCCTTGGATTCCGAGCCAATGGCCACTCCCAACACCATCTCCGTCGCGAACAGGCGTCGATCCAGCCGCCCCTTCAGCGTATAGAAGGGAGTCCCCGCCCGCCGTAGGCGAGCATCGATGCTGGCGATGGCTCGGCGGACGAGATGATCGAACCACGATCGCGGTTCAACCAAGAGCACGCTCGTACTGGGATGCTCCCGGCGCCATCTCGCCCAGGTCGTCACCGTCACCGGGATCCACGCGAGGCGCCGCCCTCTATCCGGTCCGTAAGGGATCACCGGATTCATCTGCTGAACGAGGTTTCCGCTGGCTCGATCGTAGAAGATGACGTTGTTGTAATAATTGCCCGCCAACACCAAATCCAATCGCCGACCATCGATCTCGGCCCGGAAGGCAATGGCACTATGACAGAGCAGACAATAGGTCACGGCCACCGGCGTTCCCCCAACCACATCCGTCACCACATGTGGCCGATTGAGCATCTCGGTGGGAATGGCCCGGGCATCGTCGTCGACCACGATGCCCAGCACCTCATCCCCTGGTCTCAATCGCCTATCGGCTTCATCGGCGCTCAGCCAGGTCGTCTCTCTGAGCGGTCGAAACAGATTGGGCTGATAGAGGAAGAAAAAATAGACCAGTTCGAGACCCAGGATGATCCCGGCCATCCACGTCCACCGGGAATCGGCCACTCCGATCAGCGAACGGATGAGGAGCCCGAAGAAGAGGACCACGCTCACGGCGAGGACGACGTACCGAGAGCGGAATGTCAGGTACGTCAGGCGATATCCCGGGCTCCCTACAAACTTCAATACCGGTGGTGAACTCGGCAGAAACAGGAGCGCCGGCAACGCCACCGCCAAGCTGGCGAGGATGAGATCGCTCACCGTTCCCTCTCCATGAGATCGGTTTTCGACCCCCGGATCATACGTGCATCTGGCCGACGCGGAGGCTCAACGCCCTCTCGCCGGTGGCGTCATCCTTCACCGCCATCATCGTGTACCGTGTCCCGATGGGGGGCGAAGCCTTCCTGAACCTGTCGAATATGTTCGGGACCGGCCGGCTCCTCCCAGATCAAGGCGCGCAGTTCGGCCAAGGCCACCATATCCTGGACGACGTACATGATGGCCTGTTCCTGACCGGTGCAAAAGTGCTCGTGATAGTGCCAGGGCGGGCAGATGAAGGTGTCGCCGCTCTCCCAGGTGATGCGATATTCGTTCCCATCGGAATCGGCCACGATGCTATAGCCGCGCCCTTGTGTGATGTGATAGATGGCCACCGAGTTATGCCGGTGAGGCTTGATGTGCTCCCCGGGATTCATGATTTGAATTCCGATGAACAGGGCGGGCGAGGTACTCGCCCCGCAGTCCTTGTTGATCAAAGTCACGAACCGTCGATCCGCGCCGCGCAAGGGATCATTGGCCAGTTCCTGGAGCCGCGCTCTCACCTGTTTGCCGCTCCACTTGGCCGGTCGCACGCGCTTGCGCAACAACTGCGGGTAGAACTCATCGTCGGTCATGAGAACGGCCCAATCGAATGACGGTTCCGGCTGCGATGGTTGATCGGGTTGCCATGTCGTTTCTTCTTTGGCCATAGGCGAATCCTCCTCAATTCTCGATCTGCGGCTCCCCACTGGAGGCCACGGGATTCTCCAAGACGCCGATGCGCTCGATCTCGATCCTCACCCGCTCCCCCGGTTTCAGGTACCGCGGCGGCGTGCGGGCAAACCCTACGCCCGGCGGAGTCCCCGTGGAGATGACGTCGCCGGGCTCCAGGGTGACGACCTGTGAGATGGTCGCGACAATATCCGGGATCTTGAAGATCATGTGCCGAGTGTTGGAATCCTGCATGATCTCTCCATCGATGCTCAGCCGGATATCCAGACGATGAGGATCATCGATCTCATCCCGCGTCACGATCCATGGCCCCATGGGAGCGAACGTATCGAAGGTTTTCTGAATGAGTGAAGGGCCAACTACGCCCAGGAGCCGTTTCAGGGAATAATCCCTGGCGCTCACATCATTGAAGATCGTATAACCGGCAATATAGTCGTAGACCTCATGCGGAGCGATGTCTTTGCCTCGCTTCCCGATGACGAGGGCCAGCTCCGCTTCATAATCCACCATCTGGCTGATCCGCGGGATGACGATGGGCTCGCCGGGTCCGATGACCGCCGTGGAAAACTTGGAGAAGAAGATCGGTTGTTCCGTCGGAGGAACAATGGAGGCTTCCTCTCCATGAGCGCGATAATTGACCCACATGCAAACGATCTTGGGCGGACGCTGAATGGGCGCCCGCAACCGAACTTCCCGGAGAGCGAAGAGGACGCCGTCCTCCCGCAGTGCGCGCTCAATCGAAGATGAATGTCTGGCCTCCTCGACGGCCGCCAGCAACTGCCGGGCCAACCGCATGCCCGCGTCGCCCCGTTGCAGGAAAGCGAGCAACGTCGATGGCATGACCGCCTCGGCCGGAGCCGTCGAGGATTCCTCAATGCCCTGTCCCGTCCACCACACATATCCACGATTGAGGTCCACTACCTGATCGCCCAGAAGGGCTCCGGCGCGAGTTTGCCCGCGATATGCGTATGTCACTAATCTCATCGCTCACATCCTCGTTGAGAAAATCGTCGCCTCGCCCTCGGCCAGCGCCGACCAGACGGGTCTCTCTATCTGGGGAACGACCATGGAGGGGCAAGGGACAGACGAAATGCCTCTCGTTTCTACGTAATTAATTGATATTGAAAGACTTAGCTTAGCCGACCCTCATTCCCCGCCACCGAGCCAGGGTTCCAATTGAGACCCCTTGAGCTCGACGGCTACGGCTCGACCGAGCAGGTCGATGCCGACGACGAAGTATTCTCTGCTCTTGCGTCGAACGATGTGACCGACCAATCCCCGAAGTGGCCCATCGGTGACCATGACCCTCTTCCCCACCTGGAGATAAGGGAAAGGTTGGCAATCCAGCTTCTGGTCGACGAGCATTCTGATCGACTCGATTTCCACGTTGGGCACGGGAGATGGACCTTGGCCGGTTCCCACGATGTGGACCACGCCAGCCGTCGATCGGATGCGATTATACGCCTCGGCCGTGAGGACGCACCGCGAGAAGACGTATCCGGGGAATAACGGCTGTCGCGTGATTCGCGATCGCCATGGCGAGAGCGGGCGCTTCGCCTCTCGAAGAGGGAGAAAGGTCTCTACGCCCCGCTGGCAGAGCAATCGCGCCACCACTTTCTCATGGCGCGCCCGGGTGTAGATGGCATACCACTGCGGTTGTCCGCTATGGGAATCCACGCCAACCGAACGATGCGTCTCAACCGTCGACACGATGGAACCTGACGAGCGTTTCATCCTCCTCCTCTCAGCCCATTCTAAACATCGTGTTCATCATTCTCTGGCGGGCGGCCATCACATGCCGAATCATCAATTCCCTGGCCTTTCCGGGTCGCCGGGCGCGAATGGCTTCGCAGAGTTGCTTGTGCTCGCTACTGACCAGCGGCCCGTGCTCGCCCTTGTACAGAATGCGGTAAAGCAGTCGCTCGCGCTCCAGCAGGAGCTCTTTCATGATCTCGTAGAGCCGCTCGTTGTTGGTCGCTTTGGCGATGAGCAGATGGAACTCGGTGTCCGCCCGGATGAATTGGATATGACTCGTCGCGTCGCCGGGAGTGTATTTAATCTTGACCAACTCCTCGATGCGCGCGAAGTCGGCGGGATCGATATCTCGAGCCGCCGCCTCGGCAGCCTCGGGTTCCAGAATGAGCCGCAGGTGGTAAATCTCCTGAACGTCCTTCAGCGTGATGGGAGCGACCAGATAGCCCTTATAAGGAATGGCTCTCAGCAACCGTTCCCGCTGCAACCGAACGCAGGCCTCGCGAATGGGCGTTCGACTGACGCCATATCGCTTGCTCAACGCCGCTTCGGTCAGCGGGACTTCCGGTCGCAGAGCTCCGGTGATGATATCGTGGCGCAGCTTTTGATAGATGCGCTCCGAGAGCAACTCTAATTCTTCGCCCACCTTTTTGGCCATTCCACTCCCCACGGCTCGGCCGCACTGTACATCCGGCTTTCCGCCTCTTTGGGAATATGGCTTACATTCAATTTGTATACATGTTGAATCCCGATTATATGCCACATGGGATGGCGA
>RFHM01000066.1 GCA_003696865.1 Acidobacteriota bacterium
GAGAGGACTATTGTCTCTCAGCGAATTCAACATCGAGCTCCCCTGCCAGGGATGTTGGGGCTCGCTTTCGAGGGCACGATGAAGATCCCGTTGGTTGATTTGAAAGCTCAATACGCCTCCATCAAAGACGAGATCGATGCGGCCATTCAGCGCGTCATGGCGTCCAGCTCGTTCATTCTGGGCCCGGAGGTGGCCCTCTTCGAGAAAGCCTTCGCCGAATATTGTGGCGTCAAACATGCCGTTGGAACGAGCTCGGGAACGACGGCCCTTTACGCCGCGCTCACGGCATTGGGCATCGGCCCTGGCGATGAGGTCATCACCACCCCGATGACGTTCATCGCGACGGCTTCGGAAATCCGGCGCGTGGGAGCGATGCCCGTCTTCGTGGACATCGAGCCCGAATCGTTAACCCTGGATGTGGAGAAGCTGGATGAAAAAATCGCGTCCCAGTATGATATCGGCGATGGTGCCGGATATCCCATCAACCGGGTGACCCACCGACGACTCCGAGCCATCCTTCCCGTCCATCTCTACGGCCAGATGGCCGATATGACCCGGATAGAGGAACTGACCAACCGATACGGCTTGCTCCTCCTCGAAGATGCCGCTCAAGCCCATGGAGCCGAGTATCGCACTCCGGACGGGACCTGGAAGAGAGCGGGAAGCTTTGGTGCTCTGGCGTGCTTCAGTTTCTACCCCGGCAAAAATCTCGGTGCCTATGGGGATGCCGGCGCCGTGGTCACCGATGACGATGAATTGGCCGAATATATCCGGCGCTACGTTCATCATGGGCGTAGCGCCAAGTACAGGCATGAGGTTGAGGGGGGGAATTATCGCCTCGATGCCCTCCAAGCAGCCGTCCTCAGGGTGAAACTCGGTCATCTTGATCAATGGACCCGTGCCCGACGGCGGATCGCCAGACTGTACGATGAACTCCTTGGAGATATCCCGGAGATCACCATTCCTCGGGTGATCGAGGGTCGGCGGCATGTCTATCACCTCTACGTCATTCGCACTCCCCGACGGGACGAGCTTCTCGTTGCGCTCCAGGAGCGCGGCATCCAAGCGGGCACTCATTATCCTGTGCCGCTGCATCTGCAACCCGCCTATGCGTGGCTGAACTATAGGGAAGGCGATTTTCCCGTCGCCGAGACCTGTGCGCGTCAGGTTCTCTCCCTGCCCATCTATCCGGAGATGACCGATGAGCAGGTCGAATACGTCGCCCAATGCGTCAAAGACGCGCTCTCATCAAAGCGATAGCATGACGCCACTCTACGAACAGATTTACCGGATCGTCCGGCGCATCCCGGCCGGCCGGGTGCTCTCCTACGGCGATGTGGCGGCACTCTGCTCGAGTTCGGTCTCGGCCCGAACGGTGGGGTGGGCCATGGCGCGAGCGCCGGAGGGCGTTCCCTGGCATCGGGTCGTCAATCGGAAAGGCCGACTGTCCATTGGCAAGCGTTCGGTCATCCTTCAAGAGCTGCAGAAAAATCTCCTCCAGGCTGAAGGTGTCCGATTCATCGCCCCCGATCAGGTCGATATGGACCGGCATCGTTGGAATCCCACCGAGGCCGGGTCCGGAAGCCGCTAGGCAGTGAGCGCCCACCGGCTCGGCACGCTCATGATCTTTTCCCTCACCCCATTCAGACAAGGGATTGGGCTCATGTCAGTCGATGGTATTCCTGGAGAGGTCGCACCTCAAGTTCCTCCTGGTGGAGCGATTCGATGGCACTCACCGTCGCCCGAGCGGCGGTCATGGTGGTGATACAGGGAATGTGATATTGAACCGCGGCGCGCCGAATCGCTTTCTCGTCATAGAAGGAGGCGCGCCCGAGAGGGGTATTGATGATGAGGTGAATCTGCTCGCTCTTGATATAATCCACGACGTTGGGCCGCCCTTCGTTGACCTTGTACACCGGTTGCACCATCAATCCATGACTCTGAAGGAGGGCCGCCGTCCCTCGCGTGGCCAACAGTCGAAATCCGAGTTCGCTCAATCGCCTGGCGATGGGCGGGACCTCTGGCTTATCTTCATCATTGACGCTGATGAACACGGTCCCCTGGCGGGGTAATCCGATGCCCGCTGCCCAGGAAGCCTTCAGAAATGCCGCGCCAAAGTTGCTGGCTACGCCCATGACCTCGCCGGTGGAACGCATCTCTGGACCAAGAATGGGATCGACGCCAGGGAACCGCGAGAAAGGAAAGACGGGCGTCTTGATGAAAAAGGGCGCGACGGTCAACTCCTCGGGCAGGCCAAACTCCTTGAGCTTTCGACCGACCATCAATCGCGCGGCGATCTTGGCCAGGGGCACGCCCGTGGCTTTACTGACGAAGGGAACCGTACGAGACGCGCGCGGATTCACTTCCAGGACGAACACCGTTCCATCCTTGACGGCATACTGAACGTTCATGAGCCCGACGACGCGAAGCGCTCGGGCCAACCGGCGGGTGTAGTCTCGAATCTTTTCCAGGACATCGGCGCTGACGTTCATCGGTGGAAGCACCGACGAACTGTCGCCGGAGTGAATGCCTGCCTCTTCGATATGCTGTTGAATCCCGGCAATGGTACAATCGACGCCATCGGCCAGAGCATCGACATCGTATTCGACAGCGTCTTCCAGGAACCGATCGATGAGGACCGGATGCTCCGACGATGCGGCGACGGCCGATGACATGTACGCCTCCAGATCGCGTTCATTGTACACGATGGCCATGGCGCGCCCGCCGAGAACATAGCTCGGTCGCACGAGAACCGGATATCCGATCTGCCCGGCCACGCGACGGGCCTGTTCCACGCCGGTGGCCGTACCGTGAGCCGGTTGAGGAATGCCCAGTTGGCCGAGGAGACGCCCGAATCGCTCCCGATCCTCGGCCAGATCGATGGACTCGGGCGAGGTGCCAATGATACGGACGCCCGCCCGCCACAGGCGCATAGAGAGATTCAGCGGCGTTTGACCGCCGAACTGGACGATCACGCCATCGGGTTGTTCCTCCTCATAGATGTTCATCACGTCTTCGAAGGTCAGCGGCTCGAAGTAGAGGCGGTCCGCCGTATCGTAATCGGTGGACACCGTCTCGGGATTACAGTTGACCATGATGGTCTCATACCCGTCTTCCTTCAAAGCAAATGCGGCGTGACAGCAGCAGTAATCGAACTCGATGCCCTGCCCGATGCGATTAGGACCGCTCCCCAGGATCATGATTTTCTTTCGCCGCCCGGGCTGCGCTTCGTCTTCCTGCTCGTATGTGGAATAGAGATAAGGCGTAAACGACTCGAACTCCGCCGCACAAGTGTCCACTCGGCTATAGACGGGCCGGATGCCCAGCGCCTCTCGCCGCCGGCGGACGTCCGATTCCTCGACGCCTATCTCATGGGCGATCCGCCGATCGGAAAATCCCTGACGCTTGAGAGCGCGTAATCGGTGGGCGTCCAATTCCTCGAGCGAGAGTCGCCCGAGCGTCCGTCGCTCTCGGGCAATCTCCGAGAAGTGTTCCAGGAACCAGGGATCAATGCTTGTGAGCTCCGCCACCATCTCCACGCTCATCCCTCGCTCGAAGGCATGCAGGAGATAATAGAAGCGCTCGGCGTTGGGGATGATGAGTTTTCGTCGCACATCCTCATCGCTGAGCCCCGTCGGAGGAGTGAAGATCCGTCCCGTCTCCAGCGAACGCATTCCCTTCTGGAAGGCCTCCTTGAAGGTCCGCCCAATGGCCATGACCTCGCCAACGGATTTCATTTGAGTGGTGAGCGTGGCGTCGGCCTCGGGGAATTTTTCGAATGCCCACTTCGGAATCTTGACCACCACATAATCGATGGTGGGCTCAAAACTGGCCGGCGTCTTTCGGGTGATATCATTGGGAATCTCGTCCAACGTGTAACCGATGGCCAGTTTCGCCGCGATTTTGGCGATGGGGAATCCGGTCGCTTTTGAAGCCAACGCCGAAGACCGGGACACGCGTGGATTCATCTCAATGACCCGAAGATCTCCATTCTGAGGGTTCACGGCGAACTGGATGTTCGATCCTCCCGTCTCCACGCCCACTTTCCGGATGACGGCGATGGCCGCGTCCCGCATGCGCTGGTATTCCTTGTCGGTGAGCGTCTGAGCCGGTGCGACGGTGATGGAATCGCCCGTATGAATACCCATGGGATCGACGTTCTCGATGGAGCAAACGATGACCACGTTATCGGCCAGGTCGCGCATCACCTCCAACTCGAACTCCTTCCAGCCAATGACCGATTCTTCCACGAGAACTTCATTGATCGGCGAAGCCTCCAGACCCCGCCCGACGATCTCTTCGAACTCTTCATCGTTGTAGGCGATTCCGCCACCTGTTCCTCCCAGGGTGAAGCTCGGGCGTACGATGACGGGATAGGGAAGTGAGAGTCGCTCAATGACCTGCCAGGCTTCGTCCAACGAATAGGCATAACCGGCGCGGGGCATTTCCAGGCCGATCTCCTGCATGGCCTGCCGGAAGAGCCGACGATCCTCGGCGATCTTCACCGCCCGCACGTTGGCTCCGATCATCTCCACGCCATACCGCTCCAATACCCCGCCCTCGGCCAGAGCGACGGCCAGATTCAATCCCGTTTGCCCGCCGACAGTGGGAAGCAGAGCGTCGGGGCGCTCCCGCCGAATGATGGCCTCCAGAACCTCGGGCGTCAGCGGTTCAATATAGGTGCGATCGGCGATATCGGGATCGGTCATGATGGTCGCGGGATTGGAATTGACCAGGATAACCTCACACCCCTCTCGGCGGAGCACCTTGCACGCTTGCGTGCCCGAATAATCGAATTCACACGCTTGACCGATGATGATCGGTCCCGATCCGATGATGAGAATTTTATGTATGTCCCCTCGCTTGGGCATCGGACTGTCGCTCAAATGGGGAGATGATAGGCAACCTCGCACGTTCACACAAGGCACTCCATGACATTTTCCTCTGTCTCACTGGAGGGACGCCGAAAAAAGAGAATATGTCGGAGAGAGACGACTCACGGTTGAAGCGCGGATAACCTCAGCGCTGGATCACCGAACAATACGTAGGTATTGATGAGGAAATCGAATGAC
>RFHM01000417.1 GCA_003696865.1 Acidobacteriota bacterium
GTACTAACTCGATGCCGACCATGAACCCCATCTGTCGAACGTCACCCACATGCGCGAGGTCAGCCAGCGACTGCAGCTTCCGTTGTAGATACGCGATCTTGCTCGGGAGCTTATCTAAGATGCGATCTCGCTGGAAAATGTCGAGCGTCGCCAAAGCGACGCGGGCAGCAAGTGGATTCCCCGTATACGTATGTCCATGAAAGAACGTCTTGAACTCCTCGTATCGCCCCAGGAATGCCTCAAATACTCGGTCCGTCGTCAGCGTGGCCCCCATAGGCAGGTAACCGCCGGTCAGCCCCTTAGAGAGGCAGAGGAAATCCGGCTCTACATCCTCATGCTGACAGGCAAAGAGTCGACCCGTTCGCCCAAAACCCGTAGCGACCTCATCCAGGATCAGAAACACGCCATATCGAGAGCAAAGGTCGCGGAGACGCCGCAAGTATCCCGGCGGATGGACCAACATGCCACCGGCCGCCTGAACCTTCGGCTCCACGACCAGGGCAGCAATCCGTCGCTGATGCCGTTTCAAGATGTTCTCCACTTCGTTAACGCACTCCATGTCACATCGATCGGGACGGAGCCCCAACGGACAGCGATAGCAGTAGGGAGAAGGGGCCTTATACGTTTTGAAGAGAAGCGGTCGATACAGACTATGGAAGAGATCGATCCCTCCAAGGCTGACCGATCCAATCGTATCCCCATGGTAGGCGTAGTCCAATGTGAGAAACGTCTGCCGGCTGGCCCACCGCTTTCCTTCAGCTTGTTGCCAGTACTGGAAGGCCATCTTCAACGCCACTTCCACGGCCGTGGAGCCATTGTCCGAATAAAACACCTTCGTCAAACATGATGGCGTCACGGCCACGAGTCTTTCGGCCAATTCCACAGCCGGCACGTGAGTGATCCCTAATAGCGTTGAATGGGCGATTCTCTCAAGCTGATGATGGATGGCTCGATCGAGTTCTTTTCGCCGGTGGCCAAAGAGGTTGCACCATAGCGAAGAGACGCCATCCAAATATTTTCTTCCGCTCACATCATAGACGTAATTCCCCCGCCCGCGCTCGACGATGATGATCTCTTCGTTGACGTATTCCTGCATTTGAGTGAACGGGTGCCAGATGAACGTCTTATCCCCGATCACCCATCGATCTCGCTGTGATCGACGACGCGAGCTCACCTGATGACCTCCTCGATCTCGAATCCCAGGTCTTCGATCATCTGATATACGTCTTGAATTGCCTGTCCACCAGTTGTCAGATAGCCGCCGGCAAACAGAGAATTAGCAGCATAGAGAGCCAGCGGCTGCAGATGCCGCAAGTTGACTTCCCGCCCTCCGGCAACACGGATATCCTTCTGCGGATTCAAAAAACGGAACAGGGCCAGCACCTTGAGGCACCGCATGGGCGTCAGGTGGCGGCAATGACCGAGCGGCGTTCCCTCAATGGGATTCAAAAAATTGATGGGGATGGAATCAATGTCTAACCGACGAACGGTGAATGCCAAGTCCACAATATCCTCATCGCTTTCTCCCATGCCGATGATCCCGCCCGAGCAGGTCTCCAGGCCCGCGTCTTTGACGACCTCGAGCGTCCTGACGCGATCACGATAGGTATGTGTCGTGCAGATCTGAGGGAAGAACCGCTCCGATGTTTCCAAATTATGATTGTAGCGATCGACGCCCGCTTCCTTCAGCCACCGCGCCTTCTCTGGTGTCAGAAGGCCGAGCGAACAACAGATTTTGATAGGCACGCGAGCTTTAATCTCCCGAACAGCGTCGACGATCGTCTCCAACTGGCGCCACGTGGGCCCTCGCGTAGCCGTCACAATACAGTATGTTCCGGCGCGCGCCTCATAGGCCTGGAGCGCTCCCTCTACGAGATCCTCTCTGGATAATAATGGATGGCGCGCGATGGGCGCTGACGAGATGGACGATTGTGAACAGAAGGTGCAGTCCTCGGGACACCCTCCACTCTTGGCATTTCTCAACACGTGAATGTGCACTTTGAGACCATGATAGCGCCGTCGGATTCGGAAAGCCGCGCCGAGGAGTTCGAGCAATGCGGTATCCGGCTCTTGTAACACCCGGAGCGCTTCTTCGCGGGTGAGAACTCTTCCGGCCAGAATAGCCTCAGCAAATGTCGCCCAGTCTATTTCTGGTGTCTTCATCGGTGCCGCCGCAAGTTTCGGCTCCGCGCGTTTCTTCATCTTGCCTCTCGATCTTTCTTCTATTGCCAAGAGAAGCCAGAGAGGCTGGGATTATAATAACTCCCGTTTCAGTGCGGCAACTCCGATCAGCGAGTTGCCCGAAATACAGGCGTCAAGCCAGCGCGCGAGGATACGAGGCATGCTGCTCATACCATCTTCAAGGAAGCACCCCTGAGCGCTGAGCCCACCTATGACCATTGAACTTCAATGACTCATTGAAGTTTTATCCGCGGCGCCTGGGGATGGCAACGGAACGTCCGACCACAGCCCTATTCCTCAAGGAGCACGATGGCCATCGCGTCGGCGAACGCGGCGAAGTCGCCCAGTCGAGCGGGCACCCAGGCGCGCACGGTCTCGGCCGATATGCCTCCGTATCCGTGAGCGAGCGAAGCCCGGAGCACGGCCACATCGCGCAACCGCTCGGCCAATGCGATAGGGAGAAGGTCGGCATCAGCGAGGACGGCGAAGACATCACGTGGATCATCGGGTGTGGGGAGTCGCCAGCGAGCGACGAGATGATTGGCCAGATTCGTCGAAAGAACGACCAATCGCCGGAACGTGTACTCTATGGGCTCTGGGATCTCTCCCTCCCAGGCGGCATCGCCTCGGGACTGGGAGGCCGCTTCCAGACGACGAATATAGCGTCGCAGTTTCTTTATGCCGATCTCGAGAACCTGACGTTCGGCGACCATAAGAGCGCCCCATTATAGCCAAAATGCGAAACGGATGACAGGCTGACAGACGTCCCTTCCATGGACTATAATATGCCCTCGCTATGAAACGCTACCCCGCCTATGACCCGCCGGAGTATGTGAATTGGGCGCCCGATCCCGGGGTCATGCGCGCCTATCGACGCACGCTTCGCCGCCATCCAGAACGCCGCGCCATCATCGAGCAGTTGAGCGTGGAGACGTTGCTCGGATTGTATGAAGGAATGCTTCGGCATCGACTCCACGAGATCGCACTCAAACGTTGGGTCCGACAAGGAGTGATCACCAAAGCCTGGTTGGGCACGGGCGAAGAGGCGGTGACCATCGGCTGCGTTCATGCGCTCAATCGCCAACCATTTGAGGATGGGTTGCCACATGACATTGTGGCTCCCCTGATCCGCAATGCCGGGGCCTGCCATGAGATGGGCATGCCCGTATCGGCGATCTTCAAGACCTATCTGGGGACGGCCGATTCGCCTATGCGGGGGCGTGATCTTCACTTGGGCGACGTGGACAAAGGCGTCATTCCACCGATCAGTCACATGGGCGATATGGTGCCGTTCTGCGCCGGTATCGCCCTCTCCTTCAAGTATCGTCAACAACCGCGGGTGGTGCTCACCTGGACGGGCGATGGCTCGACCAAGACGGGCGCGTTCCATGAAGGGATGAGCCTGGCCGCCGCTCTGGGCGTTCCACTCATCGTGGTCATACAGAATAATCAAGTGGCGTTAGGGACGCCGGTCGAGTACCACCATAAAGGCGACTTCGCCGTCTGGCCCAAAGCCTATGGCGTCGAGGGAGCCGCCATGGATGGCAATAATGTGCTCGATGTCTACGCTGCCGCGCGATGGGCCGCCGATCGCGCGCGTCGGGGACACGGTCCGGTCCTTCTCATCGCGGAAACATTTCGCATGGGCGGCCACGCCACGCACGATGAAGCCGACGCTCGGCGTATCTTCCCACCGGACGTCTTCGAGTATTGGGGCAAGCGCGATCCCATTGGCACATACGAAACCTATCTCATCAAGAGCGGCATCGATCTGGCGCAAGCCAATGATGGGTTGAAGGGGAAGAAACTGGAGGAGCGGAATGCGGCCGTCCTGGAGGCGATCGAAGAGCGCGTCATCGCCGAAATCGATGCGGCTTGTGAGGAAGCCCTTCAAAGCCGGAAAGAACGCATGCCTCGACCTGAAGAGCTCCTCGAAGGCGTCTATTGCGAGGAACCATCCGCATCCCTTCCTTCGTCCGCAGTAGCGGCCGGAGCGCCAGCGACGGGCGATGAGCGCTCTACCGCTGAAGCCGGGGGAGGATCATCGAGAGGACGGACATGAGAGGTATCGGAAGCGCCTCCTCTCCATCGATGTCCGACAGCACTCTCCCATCGCCGCATCCCACGCCACGATGTTCCTCATGAACGCGCAACAGAGGAGCAGTCATACGCCGACGCCGCACTCATAAGTTGAGAGAGGGCACCGCTGACTGTCGATCCCTCGCTCGTTCCCATTCGATGAGGGCGAGCGAGTGGGCTTCCGATGCGTGGACCTGGAGGGGCGGAATGCGCCGTGACGACCGGCACAACGCACGATGGGGACCCATAGTCCGAAAGCGGGCGTTCTCCGGGCGTTCACCTCTTCATCGAAACACCGAAACCGTTGACAACGATCCCGGAAATTGATTTAATAGTGCTGGACTTACATGGCGTCTTCGTGCTCAATCTTTCCAATGTGGGGGAGTGCCACGATGGGGGACGTTGGGCGTTTGTCAACCTGGTTGATTCCTTTACTCACCATCGCGCTGATCACCACAGGCAGAGTGGACGTTCGGGCTCAGTCCAGCGGTTCGACGACGGCGTCGGTGACCGGCGTGGTCAGGGATCAGGCCGGCGCAGTGATTCCAGGAGCCCGCGTCATCGTGCGGAACACGGCCACCGGTCTGGAGCGGGACGCGACGACGGGCGAAGACGGGGCTTATCGGATCCTCCTCCTCCCGCCGGGAACGTATGATGTCTCGGCCGAGAGTCCCGGTTTCGCCACGCAGACGGTGCGCGACGTGACGTTGACCGTCGGCCAGACGGTGGAACTGGATTTTTCGCTGCGGCCCGGTCGGATCACCGAAATCGTCGAGATCAGCGGCGACATTCCTTTACTCGAACCCACCCGCACGGAGTCCAGTACGACCATCGATCAACAGAAAATCGACAACTTGCCCATCAATCGACGCAACTTCCTGGACTTCACGCTCACCACACCGAACGTGACCGTCGATCGCATGCCCGCTCAAGGAGCGGCGGCCACCAGCGGTCTCAGCTTCAACGGTCAGAGTGCGCGACAAAACAATATCACCATCGATGGGCTGGACAACAACGATTACGGCTCCAGCTCGGTGCGGGCGACGTTCAGTCAGGAAGCGGTGCAGGAATTCCAGGTCGTCAACAACAGTTATTCGGCAGAGTTTGGTCGCGCGCTGGGCGGCATCATCAACATCGTGACGCGCCGAGGGACGAATGAGTTCCATGGCTCGACGTTCTTCTTCGTCCGCAATGATGCGTTGAATGCCCGGAATGCCTTCGCCGAGATGATTCCTCCATTCGAGCAGTATCAGTTCGGCGGAACCCTCGGCGGACCGATCGTGAAAGATAAACATTTCTTCTTCGGCTCATTCGAACGATTGAGTTTGAAAGACACCAACGTCGTCACCATCAACGATGCCATCGTGGCCGCGGCCCGCCGTCTGGGCTTTTCCTCCGGGACCATTCGCAACGGAGCGATCCCCTTTGGCGAAGGCCTCACCATGGTGCTGGCGCGCGGCGACTTCACGCTCTCTGAGCACGACATGATGTGGATCCGATACACGTTCGCCGGATCGGTCAACGAGAACCTGGAGCCCTGGGGCGGTCTGTTCGCCCAGTCCTTCGGCGGCGTGGGGCGATTGACCGATCACAATCTGGCCATCGCCAACACCTGGGTCATCTCGCCGACGCTGATCAACGAAACGCGCTTCCTGTTTGGCCGGCGGCGGCAAGAGGTCGATCCCATGGATCCCGCCGGCGGCCCACAGGTGCGGATTTTCGCCGGCAGCGATCAAATCGTCTTCGGTCGCAACGAACTCCTCCCGCAACCGCGCACCGAGAACATCATTGAAGTCGTCGACAACGTCTCCATCACTCGCGGCAAGCACGCCATGAAACTCGGCGCCGACATCTACTATGCCGAGGCGCCACCGGGGACGACGTCGATTCCCATCCTGTTTGGCGCTCAGGTTCGATTCAGCGATCTCGAACTCCCGGGCATTCCTCCGCTGACGGCGCTGCAGGCTTTCGATCCCACATTGAGGACGGAAGAGCAAACTCTGTTTCTCGACTTCTTCGGCCAGGATTTCGGTATTCCCGATCTCGGCTCTCGTCCCATCCCTCAAGCTTTCATCCAAGGGTTCGGGAACGCCGAAGATAGCATCAGCACGAGCTACATCTCGGCATACATTCAGGATGACATTCGCCTGGGATTACATTTCACGTTGAAAGCGGGCCTTCGCTACGATGTGAACACGTTGCCCCAACCGTTTCCCTCTACCGGCGGTCACAATTTTGGTCCTCGCATCGCCTTCGCCTGGGACCCCACGGCCAGAGGGAAATGGCTCATTCACGGGGCTTATGGCATATTCTACGGCACGACTCAACTGGGCCCGATGTTCGCCGTGCGCATCGTCGACGGGACGAAAATCCAGACGCCCGTTCTCCCCTTCCCTTTCTCGCTGGCCGCTTTTGATCAACCCGGCCATCGCTATCCGGAATCGCCGACCGTGCCCGAAGGGGTTCCGGTGGTCAATCAGCTCTCACGCATTTTCGATGCCGATCCCGAGTTCAAAATTGGCTATACCCATCAAGCGAGCTTCGGCTTCGATGTGCTGGTGACGCCGAACATGTCGTTCTCGGTGAATTATCAAATGACGCGCGGGTTGCACCTGTTCTTGAGTCGCAATATCAATCCGGTCGTCAATCTCGACTGCGCTCGTCAAGGCATCGTTCCCGAGAATCTCCCCGCCGAATTTCGCGATCCCAACCTGATGCGAGTCCTCCCCGCGCTCTGCGGTCGCGTGTTCGACACCGAACCGGAAATCTTTCGATTCGAGAGTTCGGGCGACAGTTATTATCATGGTGTGACCTTCTCGCTGAATCGCCGATTCAGTCGCCACATCAGCTTTCTGGCCCACTATACGCTGTCCAAAGCCATAGACGATTTCGTCGATTGGCGCGTGGAGAATCAAGAGACGGGGAATCCACTCAACCTGCGCGGCGAGCGCAGCCTCTCTCTTCAAGACGCTCGCCATCGATTCGTGTTCAGCGGCGTGTGGGATCTCGATTACTGGAAACACTGGTTGGTGCGCGGTTTCGCGCTCTCCAGCATCATCACGCTCAACAGCGGTCGACCCTGGAATTTGCTGGCCGGCGTCGATCTGGACGGCAATGGTGACAATCCACCGGGTGATCGGCCCGCCGGATTGGGCCGGAACGCAGGCGTCTCGCCCGGTTTCGCCAACGTGGATCTTCGAGTGACGCGCACCATCAAATTGAATGAACGGGCCAAGGTGCAACTGTTCGCCGAAGCGTTCAATCTGTTCAATCGGGTGAATATCACCGACTTCGGGCGGGTCTTTCCTCCGGGAACGCCATTGCCCCCGAAGAAGGGAGGACGATTCATCGTGACGCCCGATCGGTTTCGCGAGGCGGCGCATGCCCGGCAGATTCAATTCGGTTTTCGACTTCGATTTTGATCATTCCAAACAGGCGGAACGACGCGAACCGGATGCGCCGTGGCTCGCGTCTTCTGCGGACTGAGAGCGTATGGATTTCGC
The DNA here is from genome assembly GCA_003696865.1 of Acidobacteriota bacterium. Taxonomy (GTDB): domain Bacteria; phylum Acidobacteriota; class Blastocatellia; order HR10; family J050; genus J050. The sequence continues at coordinate 7,764 of RFHM01000417.1, forward strand.
CATTCCCGAGGAATACATCCAATTCCGTGACTCGGTGTATCACTTCTCTCGAGATCGCCTCGCACCTCGAGCCGAAGCGCTGGATCTCGAAGGCACGTTCGGATGGGACAACTGGCGCGACATGGCTGACATGGGGTTACTCGGTCTTCCGTTTCCCGAAGAGTATGGTGGCAGTCAAGCCTCGCCGTTGGCCACCTGCCTGGCCATGGAGGCGATGGCCCATGCCGGCGTGGATTCGGGAACGACGCTCTCCTGGGGGGCACACACCATCCTCTGTGGCGTTCCCATCTGGCTCCTGGGAAGCGAAGATCAGAAGAAACGATACCTGCCCAAACTGGCCTCTGGAGAGTGGATTGGAGGATTTGGTCTCACCGAGCCGGGCTCGGGATCCGATGCCGCGGCGATGAAAACGACGGCGGTGAAGCGAGGGGATCGGTGGATTTTGAACGGTTCCAAGATGTTCATCACCAATGGGCCCATCGGGCAGGTGTTCATCGTCTTCGCCGTCACCGACAAGACGGCGGGCAATAAAGGTATCAGTGCGTTCATCGTCGAAAAAAGCTTCCCCGGCTTCAGCGCCGGCAAGGAACTCAAAAAAATGGGTCATCGAACGTCGCCCACTTCCGAACTCGTTTTCGATCAGTGCGAGGTGCCCGAAGAGAACCTGCTCGGTCCCCTCCATCTCGGCTTCCTGGCCGTGGGCAAAGAAACGCTGGAGTGGGAACGCAGTTGCATGATCGCGCCCATCGTGGGCGGCATGGAATTTCTGCTCGAGCAGTGCATCGCGTATGCCAAAAATCGCCGGCAATTCGGTCAACCCATCGCTCAATTCCAAGCCATTCAACAGAAATTGGCGAACATGAAGGTCGCCTTGGAAGCCTCGCGATGGCTCATCTATCGCGTGGCCTGGTTGAAAGAACAAGGACGATCGGCCATGCTGGAAGCCTCCATCGCCAAGCTGTTCGTCACCGAGCGAATGCTCAAGGTCGTCGATGACGCCGTACAAATCTTCGGCGGCTATGGTTATATTCACGAATATCCGGTCGAACGCGCCTATCGCGATGCCAAGCTGGGAACCATCGGCGCGGGAACATCGGAAGTCCAGAAGATGATCATCATCCGTGAAATGATGAAGCGCTACGTTCGATCACTCTCCTGAGGCACACAACGCGTATGGAAAGAGGACGGACCATTCACGACATCGCTCTCGGTGACAGAGCATCATTTTCTAAAACCATCACCGAGACGGACGTCACCCTCTTTGCCGGTATCACCGGCGACTTGAACCCTCTTCATATCGACGAGGAAGCAGCCAGGCGATCGCGCTTCGGCCGACGCGTCGCTCACGGGGCGCTCACCGCCTCGCTGATCTCGTCGGTGCTGGGGATGAAGTTGCCCGGATGGGGAACGATTCTCCTGGAGACGAAACAACGCTTCTTGCATCCGGTCTATATCGGGGATACCATCACCGCCACGGTGGAGGCGACGCAAAAAATCGAAGAGAAGAACATCGTGATCTTCAAATGCACCTGGTCCAATCAGGACGGGACTCTCGTCGCCGAGGGAGAGGCCGTGGTCATGCCTCCCTCGTCATCCAGCCCGGAACCATCGCAAAGGAGGAGCTGATGATGAACAGGAAAACGACGATCATCGGAGGGGTCATCCTCACCCTGCTGGCCAGCGTTCCACCTCGCCATCCGGCTCAAGCCATTCGAGTGAGTCGGGAGCGTCACGTCATTCCCGGAGCTATAGAGCCGAACACGCCGGGCGCGCCGGGCGTCGAGGTCGACCCGGCACTGGCTGCCGCCATCACCGATCCGGCGGCGTTTGATCAGGACGGATCGCTCAACCTCAACAAGGCGATCTACGTCCGTTTCTTCGATGGAGAGCGAACGAGCCCTCCGGAGGCCATCCTGGTGATGATTCCGGGAGTCGTCGCCGGCGCCAACAGCTTCAAGATCGTGGCTACGGAAATCGTTCGCCTCTCGGGAGGACGATTCGAGGTCTGGGCGATCGATCGTCGCTCGAACTTACTGGAGAACCTCGATCCCATGGTCAGAGCCGAGAATGCCATGACGCGCGAGGCGACGTTGGCGGCTCTGGAGGCGTATGTGAATGATCCTGCTGGGCGAGGCGGTTTCATCTTCGCCCATCCTTTCTCGGTGAGTAGCTTCATGTCCGAATGGGGATTAGATGTTCACCTGCGCGATGTCCGGGCCGTCGTCGATCGCGCGCGCACCATCACCGACAACGTCTTCCTCGGCGGACACTCTCTGGGCGCCATTCTCACCCAGATGTTCGCCGCCTACGATTTCGGCGATGTGGCCGGATTCGAGCTGTTGAAGGGCATCATCATTCTCGATGGGACCGCCGATCCCAGTGGTTTGGGCGCTGTTCCCATCTCCGACGATGTGTATCTGAACGGCGGCGAGGGCCCATTAGGGCCATTGGCCGGATTGAACGAATTACGTCATCCCATGGAGCCCGACGATGCTCCTTTCGTCATCGAGCCATTCAATCCGCTCTTGTTCGAACTGGTGGAGATCGGAGCGCAGATAGCGCTCATCGATCCTGATGGTCCTTCGATCCTGCGACCCGTGATCCCGGAACGAGTCCCCGTCCCGGCGACCAATGCGGCGGCGCTGGGAATCAATCTCGATGACGAATTCCAGGAACAGATCTTCGCCCGATTCTCCATCGGATTCTTGAGCGTCCCGCCAGGGGGACGGGCCGAGGACGTAGCCATGCGCCAGGATGATCCCGCGGGCGCCAATCCCAATGGGCTCTGGTCTCCGCGCGATCTCAGTCCCGCACTTCAACAGTGGGCTCCTTTGAATGATATCGGTCCTCTTGGCCTGCGTTCGGGTCCGGAGCCCTCGGCGTTCGAGACCGTGGCTCGCGCCTTCCTGCTCGGCGAAGGGAACCAAACGGCGGCGGTCAGCGACACCAACTTCATCGAATGGTATATGCCCAGTCGATTGGTGCTCGACATCTCCAAGATGATCGATCTCGGGCGAACGCCACTCTCGCCCGAGATCATCGCGGCGCAGACGGCCCGCGGAGGAAATCCCATCACGCTGACCGAGAACAGTCGCGTGAACGTCCCCCTGTTGGCCATCCGCGCCAACGAAGGGGGCTTCGTCCCATCCAATGCGGCCTTCCTGCTCTACAGCCGAAGCACGAGCATTCCGTTCAGCAAGGTCACCGTGAACACGATGCAGAATTACGCCCACGTGGATTTGTTGACCAGTCTGGAGAGACGATCGGTGCGCCCCGCCAACAAGAACGTGCCCGAGTTGATCGTCGATTTCGTGGAGGATGCGCTGCCCTGAGCGACCGACGACGAGGTCCTCCCGACGACTTTGGGAGACCGACGAGTCGATTGACTCCTGGCCGAAGACGGGCCATACTGAGTAAATGTGAAGGACATACAGACCGTTCTCTTCGACCTGGATGGGACGATCATCGATGCCCGAGATCGCCTGCTGGCCAGTTGTCAGCGAGCCTTGCGCCAATTGGCCGTGGAGATTCCCGACGAGGCTGATTGCTGGCAGGCATTTCGAACCCTCGACGCCGGACGGTTGGTTCCCGCTCCTTTGCGCCAACGATTCTATGAACTCCTCATGAGGGAATACATGGCCTATACGGGCGAGATCCGCCTCATCCCTGGAGCGCATGAGGCGCTGGAATACTGTCGAACGCATGGCTATCGGACGGGCATTATCACCGGTCGCCCTTCTTCTCCCGATCGGGTTCGCGCCGAACTGGATCGACTCGGCGTGTTGTCGTTCATCGAGGTGATCAAGACGCAAGCCGGTACCCCTCTCAATGACATATTGAGCAAGGAACAACAATTACTGGAAGCCGTCGCCGAGTTGCATGCCACACCGGAACGGAGCCTCTACGTTGGCGACCTGCCCAATGATATCATCAGCGGGCGACGCGCCGGATTGGGCGCATGTGTGGCCGTTCTCTCAGGAGGCGTTGATCGGGAACTCCTCGTCGCCTGCCGGCCCGATGCCCTTTTGAACTCCATCGGCGAGTTGCCCGGATATCTGCGCGATCCATGAAGTCAATGCGGCGAGTGATGACGAGCCGGACGATGTTCAATGGAATGGCGCGATGTTCCATCTTTTTTTCGGAACGGAGAGCGTCAGGGTGACGCTCTCTCCTGCGCCGACCCATCTGATAGGCGGATATCTTGTTCGAAAGGAGTGAGGGACCGGCGCGATTTCTCATTTCGCGTTCTTGCACATCGATCCCCATCTCTCGTTCCACGCTTTACGTTCCGCGCTTCCCGTTTTACCCTTCACGTTCTATTTTTTATGGTCCAATGCCTTTGAGGGAGCCAACTCATGGGATTCATCACTGAGAACGAACCACTTCGTCACGATCTGGCCTTTTATCTTCCTACTGAGATCCTCTGCGGCA
>RFHM01000418.1 GCA_003696865.1 Acidobacteriota bacterium
AAGATGAACGTGAGTACGCCCGTCACTTTCACCGGCCGCCCGCTGACCAGCGTGGGACGGAATTTCCATTGCCGCGCCGCCTGGAGAGCCGCCTTACGGAACAATGGATGACCGCGGATGACCTCGGCCTCGATGACGTTCCCTCGCTCATCGACGACGATGCGAACGTCCACCGTTCCTTGAAGGTGCGCATTCCGGGCGACCAACGGATATCGAGGCATGACCCGACGGATGGCGATGCCTTTGAGGACCCCGGTGGTCACGCGCATCGGCTTGTGCGGTGCAGGTGGCGGTGGCGGCGGTGGCGGCGCCGTCACCGGACCCACCGAGCCGAGAACGCCTCCCACCACGCCGCCCATGACGCCACCCGGCACGCCTCCGGGAACGCCACCCGGCACGCCTCCGGGAACGCCGCCCGGCACGCCTCGAGCGACGCCCTCCTCGGGCAATTCCTCCAGCGTCGGCGGCGTCCTCTCCGGAATGACGGTGGGCGCCACGAATCCCACCGGAATGACCACCTTCCTGGGAGCCCGGACTCCCGGAGAACGCCCACCACCGGCCGGCGGCGGTGGTGGAGGGGGTGGAGGGGGCGGAGGGGCAACCAACGCCACGCGCAAGACCGCCTCGCCCAGTTCAGGAGTGTACAGCCAAATACCGCCAATGATGATGCCGACAATCGCTATGACATAGATGAAGGCAGTGAACAAGAAATACCACTTCAGCCGGCCCGGGCGACGCTTCTTTCCCGAGGCAATGAGCGATTGTTCGAACATGGTTCTCACCTCCTCAGTGCCGTATTGAATTTCGATGAAAGGTGCTCTCGGAATCCTCATATGTTATAGAGCCTCGGCGGAGAAAAAAGTTTCAACCGGTAACGCCGCTTCGTCAGAGAGCGTCGCTTTGACGAGCCGACCGACGTCACCACGCCCGGAGCCCAGCCCCGAGATGCGAGGACCAGATCGCCGAAGAGACCGGCGTGCACCACATCCCTTTGCCACGAGGAATGAGAATGAGGCGACGCATGCTGCCACATCTTCTTGAGAGAATTATCCCCCAGGCTCGCGCGCACCACGAACCATAATGGAACTGCCCTGATCACCACCACTGCAGAACACTCTCTCTCCGCGCCATCCGTGCCGGTTTCCCCGAGGAGTCGCCCCATCCTCCCGTCCGGCTAGGAGCGCTCTTCCAGAGGAACGTAATCGCGGCGCCCCTTGCCCACGTAGACCTGGCGAGGGCGCGCGATCCGTTGTTCGGGGTCGAGCAGCATCTCCTGCCATTGAGCAATCCAGCCCACCGTCCGAGGAATGGCGAACAGCACCGGATACATGGTCACGGGGAATCCCATCGCCTGATAGATGATGCCCGAATAGAAATCCACATTGGGATACAGCCGCCGACTGATGAAATACTCATCTTCCAGCGCGATGCGCTCCAGCTCCAGCGCGATATCCAGCAGCGGGTTGCGACCGGTGACTTCGAACACCTCATCGGCGATCTGCTTGATGATGCGCGCCCGCGGATCGTAGTTCTTATACACTCGATGCCCAAATCCCATCAACCGCATCTCTCCCGCCTTCACCCGTTTGATATAGGCGGGCACGTTTTCCTTGGATCCGATCTCGTTCAGCATGCGGAGTACGGCTTCATTGGCCCCACCATGCAATGGTCCATACAAAGCGGCGGCCGCCGCCGCCGTGGCGCTGAACGGATCGGCGTGCGAACTCCCCACGGCCCGCATGGTCGTCGCACTACAATTCTGCTCGTGATCGGCATGAAGAATGAACAACACATCCAGAGCGCGCTCCAGAACGGGATTGGGTTTGTACTTCAATTCCGTCGTCTTGAACAGCATATTGAGGAAATTCCCCGTGTAGCTCAACTCGTTGTCCGGATAGACGTAGGGCATCCCGATGCTGTGCCGGTAGGCGAAGGCGGCGATGGTGGGCATCTTGGCGATGAGCCGGTAGGTCTGCTTCAACCGCGAGGCGGGATCGTGAATGTTCTTGGCGTCGGGATAAAACGTGGATAGCGCCCCCACCGTTCCCACGAGAATGCCCATGGGATGGGCATCGTAATGAAACCCATCGATGAACTTCTTGATGTTCTCGTGCAGCATGGTGTGATGGGTGATGTTCCACACCCACTCGTCCAGCTCCGCCTTGGTGGGCAATTCCCCGAACAGGACGAGATAGGCCGTCTCCAGGAACGTGCTTCGTTCGGCCAGTTGCTCAATGGGATAGCCGCGGTAGAGGAGAATCCCCCTCTCGCCGTCGATGAAGGTGATCTCGCTCTTACACGACGCCGTGTTGGTGAATCCGGGATCGTAACTCATCAGGCCGAAGTCATCGTCGGAGACTTTGATCTGACGCAAGTCCATGGCGCGAATGGTCCCTTTCCAGATGGGAATCTCGTACTGCTTCCCCGTGCGATTATCGACGATGGTCAGTGTGTCTTTACTCATGCCTTCCTCCTTGGAGTCGTTTGATGATCTCGCGAGCGGCGATGAGTCCCGAGGCCGAAGCCTGAACGAGACCGCGCGTGATGCCCGCCCCATCTCCGATGGCGAACAACCCCTCGATCTCCGTCTCCAACTGTGGGGTGAGCTTCAATCGCGAAGAGTAAAACTTCACCTCGACGCCGTAGAGCAGCGTGTGACGCGAAGCCACGCCCGGCGCCAGGCGATCGAGCGCGTGTAGCATCTCTCGTATACCGCTCAGGTATCGATACGGGAGAATGTAGGAGAGGTCGCCGGGGACGGCGGACGGCAACGTGGGATTGACCAGTCCCCGGGCGATGCGAGCCGGCGTCGAGCGCCGTCCGGCTTCCAGATCACCCAGCCGTTGAACGATCACTCCCCCGCTCAGCATGTTGGCCAGACTGGCCAGATATTTCCCATAACGAATGGGCTCGTTGAACGGCTCGGTGAACTGCGTGGAGACGAGGAGGGCGAAGTTGGTATTCTCCGTCGTCCGCGTAGCATAACTATGGCCATTGACGGTGATGATCTCATCGGCCTGCTCGGTGACTACCTCGCCATAGGGACAGAAACAGAACGTGCGAATCTTGTCATCGAACTCTCGCGTGTAATAGATGAGCTTGGGTTCGTAGACCTCCGTGGTCAGCGGCTCGAGCACCGAGGCGGGGACTTCGACGCGGACGCCCACATCCACGGGATTGTGGACGCGCGCCAATCCCAGCCGAGCGGCTTGCTCCATCAACCACTCGGCATTGCTGCGTCCGGGGGCGGCGATGACGAATCGACCGTCATATCGTTTGCCATCGGCCGTCTCCACGCCGATCACTCGTCGATCGCGAACGCGAATATGCCGCACCGGCGTATTGAGCTTGATCTGGATGCGCCCGTCGAGCGCCCGACGAATGCGTCGGGTGATGTCGGCCAGATGCTCGGTGCCCACGTGACGGATGACCGTGGGCAGCAGTTTCAATTCGGCGGCGAAGGCGCGCCGGGCGATCTGGGCCACAGCGCGCTCATCGGCTCCATAGACGCGATCGGGCGCGCCGAACGCCCGATATTTCTCATCGACCTCCCGGATCAAGGCGACCACCTGTTCGTGCGGCAGATAGTCGGTCAATTGCCCTCCCACGTCGGGCGACAGCGTCAATTTGCCATCGGAGTAGGCGCCCGCTCCGCCCCATCCCTCCAACCGGCTGGTGCGGGCGTCCAGATCGGCCCCCTTCTCCAGCAACAACACCCGCGCCTCGGTGG